>NC_022781.1:3140000-3350000 GCF_000496285.1 Bacillus toyonensis BCT-7112
CAGGTGATCTACCCATGTCCAGGGTGAAGTTCAGGTAACACTGAATGGAGGCCCGAACCCACGCACGTTGAAAAGTGCGGGGATGAGGTGTGGGTAGCGGAGAAATTCCAATCGAACCTGGAGATAGCTGGTTCTCCCCGAAATAGCTTTAGGGCTAGCCTTAAGTGTAAGAGTCTTGGAGGTAGAGCACTGATTGAACTAGGGGTCCTCATCGGATTACCGAATTCAGTCAAACTCCGAATGCCAATGACTTATCCTTAGGAGTCAGACTGCGAGTGATAAGATCCGTAGTCAAGAGGGAAACAGCCCAGATCGCCAGCTAAGGTCCCAAAGTGTGTATTAAGTGGAAAAGGATGTGGAGTTGCTTAGACAACTAGGATGTTGGCTTAGAAGCAGCCACCATTTAAAGAGTGCGTAATAGCTCACTAGTCGAGTGACTCTGCGCCGAAAATGTACCGGGGCTAAATACACCACCGAAGCTGCGAATTGATACCAATGGTATCAGTGGTAGGGGAGCGTTCTAAGTGCAGTGAAGTCAGACCGGAAGGACTGGTGGAGCGCTTAGAAGTGAGAATGCCGGTATGAGTAGCGAAAGACGGGTGAGAATCCCGTCCACCGAATGCCTAAGGTTTCCTGAGGAAGGCTCGTCCGCTCAGGGTTAGTCAGGACCTAAGCCGAGGCCGACAGGCGTAGGCGATGGACAACAGGTTGATATTCCTGTACCACCTCTTTATCGTTTGAGCAATGGAGGGACGCAGAAGGATAGAAGAAGCGTGCGATTGGTTGTGCACGTCCAAGCAGTTAGGCTGATAAGTAGGCAAATCCGCTTATCGTGAAGGCTGAGCTGTGATGGGGAAGCTCCTTATGGAGCGAAGTCTTTGATTCCCCGCTGCCAAGAAAAGCTTCTAGCGAGATAAAAGGTGCCTGTACCGCAAACCGACACAGGTAGGCGAGGAGAGAATCCTAAGGTGTGCGAGAGAACTCTGGTTAAGGAACTCGGCAAAATGACCCCGTAACTTCGGGAGAAGGGGTGCTTTCTTAACGGAAAGCCGCAGTGAATAGGCCCAAGCGACTGTTTAGCAAAAACACAGGTCTCTGCGAAGCCGTAAGGCGAAGTATAGGGGCTGACACCTGCCCGGTGCTGGAAGGTTAAGGAGAGGGGTTAGCGTAAGCGAAGCTCTGAACTGAAGCCCCAGTAAACGGCGGCCGTAACTATAACGGTCCTAAGGTAGCGAAATTCCTTGTCGGGTAAGTTCCGACCCGCACGAAAGGTGTAACGATTTGGGCACTGTCTCAACCAGAGACTCGGTGAAATTATAGTACCTGTGAAGATGCAGGTTACCCGCGACAGGACGGAAAGACCCCGTGGAGCTTTACTGTAGCCTGATATTGAATTTTGGTACAGTTTGTACAGGATAGGCGGGAGCCATTGAAACCGGAGCGCTAGCTTCGGTGGAGGCGCTGGTGGGATACCGCCCTGACTGTATTGAAATTCTAACCTACGGGTCTTATCGACCCGGGAGACAGTGTCAGGTGGGCAGTTTGACTGGGGCGGTCGCCTCCTAAAGTGTAACGGAGGCGCCCAAAGGTTCCCTCAGAATGGTTGGAAATCATTCGTAGAGTGCAAAGGCATAAGGGAGCTTGACTGCGAGACCTACAAGTCGAGCAGGGACGAAAGTCGGGCTTAGTGATCCGGTGGTTCCGCATGGAAGGGCCATCGCTCAACGGATAAAAGCTACCCCGGGGATAACAGGCTTATCTCCCCCAAGAGTCCACATCGACGGGGAGGTTTGGCACCTCGATGTCGGCTCATCGCATCCTGGGGCTGTAGTCGGTCCCAAGGGTTGGGCTGTTCGCCCATTAAAGCGGTACGCGAGCTGGGTTCAGAACGTCGTGAGACAGTTCGGTCCCTATCCGTCGTGGGCGTAGGAAATTTGAGAGGAGCTGTCCTTAGTACGAGAGGACCGGGATGGACGCACCGCTGGTGTACCAGTTGTTCTGCCAAGGGCATAGCTGGGTAGCTATGTGCGGAAGGGATAAGTGCTGAAAGCATCTAAGCATGAAGCCCCCCTCAAGATGAGATTTCCCATAGCGTAAGCTAGTAAGATCCCTGAAAGATGATCAGGTTGATAGGTTCGAGGTGGAAGCATGGTGACATGTGGAGCTGACGAATACTAATAGATCGAGGACTTAACCATATAATATGTAGCAAATGTTATCTAGTTTTGAGAGAACATAAAAAAACTTGTTGACTTTTAAAGTGAATAAGTTATAATAATGATTGTCTCAAAAGAATAATGTCTGGTAATGATGGCAGAGAGGTCACACCCGTTCCCATACCGAACACGGAAGTTAAGCTCTCTAGCGCCGATGGTAGTTGGGACCTTGTCCCTGTGAGAGTAGGACGTTGCCAGGCAATATTATTCCGCAGTAGCTCAGCGGTAGAGCTATCGGCTGTTAACCGATCGGTCGTAGGTTCGATTCCTACCTGCGGAGCCATTGGAGAGCTGTCCGAGTTGGCCGAAGGAGCACGATTGGAAATCGTGTATACGTCACAAGCGTATCAAGGGTTCGAATCCCTTGCTCTCCGCCATAAGGATTTATAATATTTGGCCCGTTGGTCAAGTGGTTAAGACACCGCCCTTTCACGGCGGTAACACGGGTTCGAATCCCGTACGGGTCACCACTTTGGAGGATTAGCTCAGCTGGGAGAGCACCTGCCTTACAAGCAGGGGGTCGGCGGTTCGATCCCGTCATCCTCCACCATATAAATTTTATATGAATAGTATTATCGCGGGGTGGAGCAGCACGGTAGCTCGTCGGGCTCATAACCCGAAGGTCGCAGGTTCAAATCCTGTCCCCGCAACCAAATGGTCCCGTGGTGTAGTGGTTAACATGCCTGCCTGTCACGCAGGAGATCGCCGGTTCGACCCCGGTCGGGACCGCCATTTTTTTAATAAGGCTCGGTAGCTCAGTCGGTAGAGCAGAGGACTGAAAATCCTCGTGTCGGCGGTTCGATTCCGTCCCGAGCCACCATTTATCTTAATACAATACGCCGGCTTAGCTCAATTGGTAGAGCAACTGACTTGTAATCAGTAGGTTGGGGGTTCAAGTCCTCTAGCCGGCACCATGTAAGTTTCGGAGGGGTAGCGAAGTGGCTAAACGCGGCGGACTGTAAATCCGCTCCTTCGGGTTCGGCAGTTCGAATCTGCCCCCCTCCACCATTTACATAGGGGCATAGTTTAAAGGTAGAACTGAGGTCTCCAAAACCTCCAGTGTGGGTTCGATTCCTACTGCCCCTGCCAAATATATTTACACAACATGGCGGTTGTGGCGAAGTGGTTAACGCACCGGATTGTGGCTCCGGCATTCGTGGGTTCGATTCCCATCAGTCGCCCCATTTTTATTTTAAAAATTACAAATAATCTAATTGATACTTACATATAATTAAGTAAGAATTCGATGGGCTATAGCCAAGCGGTAAGGCAACGGACTTTGACTCCGTCATGCGCTGGTTCGAATCCAGCTAGCCCAGCCATTTTTGCGGAAGTAGTTCAGTGGTAGAATACAACCTTGCCAAGGTTGGGGTCGCGGGTTCGAATCCCGTCTTCCGCTCCAATTAAATTAAATATGGCGGCATAGCCAAGTGGTAAGGCAGAGGTCTGCAAAACCTTTATCACCGGTTCAAATCCGGTTGCCGCCTTTATTATTGTGCCGATGTGGCGGAATTGGCAGACGCGCACGACTCAAAATCGTGTTCCTTCGGGAGTGTCGGTTCGACCCCGACCATCGGTATCACGAACGGCGTAACATCAAGGCTCTACACTAGTTGTGTAGAGTTTTTTTGTGTTTTCATCGCACTACAAAATAAGGACTAATACTATCAAAGCTCATGCTATACAGTTAAAGCAAACTGTGAAACACTAAAGGGATAAAAATGAACATTCATTTTTATCCCTTTAGTGTTTCATTTTATAGAGAATCTCTCCACCCTGGTGACATGAAGTTAAATCCGACACCACCAGTAGATATTAGCACATTATCAACTGTTAACTTTGTAATTTCTAAAAACTTCTTTTCAAACTCTTCTCTGTTGTACTTGTACATAGTTGAGTGGCACGACCACATTTGCGTTGAAGTACTCAACCATTCCCCTAATTCCTTTAATTTAGGGAATGACTCAAATTGAATTGGTTCATCTAATTTCATGAATCTCACTTGATAGATAGTTGGGTTTAGCTTTTCTCCTATCCCTTTAAGACCATGTGCTTTTTTTTCATTTAAATGTGTCATAATTCTCTCCCATCCTTCAAATCTTTGAATTCCAAAATTATTTTCCTGTTTTAATTATACAGCAATAAAAAGTAATTAGGGGGAGGTTGTGGTAATTTTTCCCTTTTCTTTATTGTTTAGCGGGAAATAAAGTAATAAATGAAATATGATAATTTTAATCAAGAGAGAAATGAAAGTAAAAAGTATCAGTTATTTATTGTGATTCCATTTTGGCTTCGTTTCATTTTAATTCATCATGTTTAAAGAAGCTCAAAATTTTTAAAATACTTTAAAATAAAGGATTTTAGGGGGAACACTCTATATAACTATATAAATGTCACCTAGAAAGACTCAAAATCGTGTTCCTTCGGGAGTGTCGGTGCGGCCCGGACAATCGGTATCGACGATGTAAAAAGACTCTAACAGAAATGTTAGAGTCTTTTTTGTTAAATTATATTATGTGATGCTAAAATTCGTAATAAACGTAAAAATTCATGTATAATATAACTTGTCGAAAGAACAAAATGATAATGATTTATATTATGTCTGTAATATGAATCAAAAGTGAACTTTTTATATTTCTTTTAAAAATGTGTTGAATACACATTATATTTCATATTAATATTTTTATGTAGATTTAAAACGAGAAAGAGAGTGGAAAGTATGGGCCGTAAATGGAACAACATTAAAGACAAAAAAGCATCAAAAGATGCAAATACAAGCCGTATATACGCGAAATTTGGACGTGAAATTTATGTGGCAGCAAAACAAGGCGAGCCAGATCCTGAATCAAACCAAACGTTAAGAGTTGTATTAGAGCGTGCGAAAACATACAATGTACCAAGAACAATTATTGATCGTGCAATTGAAAAAGCAAAAGGCGGTTCAGAAGAAAACTATGATGAGCTTCGTTACGAAGGATTTGGACCAAATGGATCTATGGTAATTGTAGATACACTTACAAATAACGTAAACCGTACTGCAGCAGATGTACGAGCTGCATTTAGCAAAAACAGTGGTAACATGGGCGTAAATGGTTCTGTAGCTTACATGTTCGATGCGACAGCTGTTATCGGTCTTGAAGGTAAAACATCAGATGAAGTTCTTGAAATTTTAATGGAAGCAGATGTAGATGCACGTGACATTCTAGAAGAAGAAGATTCTGTTATCGTTTATGCTGAACCTGATCAATTCCACTCAGTACAATCTGCACTTAAAGATGCTGGTATTGAAGAATTTACAGTTGCAGAATTAACAATGCTTGCACAAAATGATGTAGAACTTCCTGAAGATGCTCAAGTACAATTTGAAAAAATGGTTGATGCATTAGAAGATTTAGAAGATGTACAACAAGTTTACCATAACGTAGACTTAGGCGAATAATAAAAAAGGACCCTTTCGTTTAACGAACTGGGTCTTTTTTATTGAAATAATTAAGATGATAAGGTTTTAAAGGTGTTTTGTTATAGTTATGGAATAGGATCATAGATAGTATTTTAAATGATTGTATTTCTAGGAGGTATTTCTATGGAGCATAAAACACCAAAGCATATCGTTGCTGTAGCAGGCTATTTAACAAATGAAAAGAATGAGGTGCTTTTAACAAAAGTACATTGGCGAGCGGATACGTGGGAAATGCCTGGGGGACAGGTAGAAGAAGGAGAAGCACTCGATCAAGCTGTTTGTAGGGAAATAAAAGAGGAAACAGGATTATCGGTGAAGCCTATCGGAATTACAGGGGTCTATTATAATGCTTCTATGCATATTTTAGCTGTTGTGTTTAAAGTGGCATATGTGAGTGGTGATATAAAAATTCAACCTGAAGAAATACAAGAGGCTAAATTTATTGCTTTAAATGAAGAGAACATCGATGAGTATATAACGCGTCCTCATATGAAATCAAGAACAGTTGATGCGATGAGAGCAACGCATTTCATCCCATACGAAACGTGGGAAGTACAGCCATATAACCTTATAGGCAGGTTGTAAGAAAAGGGTAGCTATTTGAGTGTATCTCAAATAGCTACCCTTTTCTTATGTATATTACTTCAGAAAAAGGTCAAAATGATAATAAAGCTAGTATTGATTTCGAGAACATTAGTTCTGTATAATTATGATATATCATATATAATTAGATTACTAGATGTTTAAAAATAGAAATTTATAGATGATATAATAAAAGAATAAAGTGGAATCAAGGAAGTATAACGCTCTTAATTTCTACGCTGCTGTTTGTTATGAATGTTTTAAAATAATGTATATTCAATATTTCAGATGAATAGTAGATAAAAAAAGACTGTGATACAATACATTTTTATACCTTACAATGATGTAAGGTAGGTGTAAGAGAAATCGATGGGATATTTTTTTACAACAAGGTATTCTTAAGTTAAGAGATATATATGCTGTGTGGAAAAGAGGTGTTCAAGATGAAAGAACGAGTATTATCTAGAGTGAACTATCATCAAAAAGTTGCATTAAATCCAATGACTAAATTCTTTTATAAAGCCATTATTTTATTATTATTGTTAAGTTGTACGTTATTATTCGTTGGAAATATAATGATCGAGAAAAGTGATATTAGTAAATTACATGTACCGCCTAAGTTAGAGGTGCCAGAATCATTAACACATGCATTTATCGCGACAGAAGATAAAAGGTTTTATCATCATAATGGTTTAGATTATATAGCAATTATTAGGGCGTCTGTTGAGAATATAAAAGCTGGTGGTGTTGTGCAAGGAGGAAGCACAATTACACAGCAATTATCGAAAAATGCTTTTTTAACGAATGAACGTACATTTTCTCGTAAGTGGAAAGAGATTTTTTATACAAAAAAAATTGAACGTACATTTACGAAGGATGAAATTTTAAAATTGTATGTAAGTAATATTTATTACGGAGAAGGAGCATGGGGAATTGAAAAAGCAGCCAACCTTTACTTCGGTAAAACGGTGAACCAATTAACGTTGGCTGAAAGTGCGATGATGGCTGCTGTAGTGAAAGCACCTGCTTATTACTCACCTGCGCAAAATTATGATAAAGCGGTCGAGAGACGAAATGTAGTTTTGAGATTAATGGAAAAAGAAGGATATATCAATCATGATGAGTATGTGCAAGCAGTTAGTGAGAAATTAGTAATTCGCCATGATATAAAAACAGAGCAGTCGATGTTAAATAATGCGCGTGAAAAAGCAGTAAGTTAAGAGAAGCTCTTGCATAGGAGCTTCTTTTTTTGAATAAATTGTGACAAATTGTGACACAATATCGTCACAATTATTGTGTTTTTGTAATTTATGTGAGCGTGTTCATTGCGTGACGTATATAAGTGTTGATATTATGTGTATTGTGTACAATGCTGTATACAGAATATGAATTTAAAGAGGAATGTATATGAAATCAAATAAACTCATGGCTCTTGGTGTAGTTTTTTCTATCGCAGTATTGATTGTAATCGGAACAATTGCGTATAGCATCATAAATGACAAAAAAGATAAAGGGAATGAGATGTTTGCTTATTCTACGCAACAATCTTTAGGTAAAGATGATGCTCCGGTTAAGGTAGTTGAATTTGGAGACTTCAAATGCCCAGCATGTCGTACTTGGGATGTAACGGTATTACCACGATTAAAAGAAGAATATATTGATAAAGGTAAAGTGCAGTTATATTTTATTAACTTCCCATTTATTGGAAAAGACTCTGATTTAGGCGCAGCAGCTGGTGAAGCAATTTATAAACAAGATAAAGATTCATTCTGGACTTTCTATGATGAGATTTATCAAAGTCAAAAGAAAGATACGGAAGAATGGATTACAGAAGAATTACTTCTTAGCATTGTGAAAGAGAAACTTCCAAAAGTTGATGTAGAACAGTTTAAAAAAGATTTACACAGTAAAGAAATAAAAGAAAAAGTACGTAAAGATTCAGATCGTGCTCAAAAATTAAAAGTTCAAGGTGCTCCTTCAGTATATATAAACGGGAATCTTGCAAATCCTGATTTCGATAGTATGAAGAAGGCGATTGATAAAGAATTGAAAAAGTGATGAGGTCTCTCATCACTTTTTCGACTTTTTTCGATAAAATTCTTGCTTCCGTTTTTTTTACATGCTATACTACTTTACATAAGTTATTCTAATATCTTATATGTATTTCATATTTGCGGGTGTAGTTTAGTGGTAAAACAAGAGCCTTCCAAGCTCTGGTCGAGAGTTCGATTCTCTTCACCCGCTCCAAATTTTATTTAATGTTTTTCTAATAAATTGTGATCAACGCAGTGTTTCGTTTCTGAGATAAACGAGGCATTGCGTTTTTTAATGTTTGAAAAGCGTAATAGTATGCGAAAATAGAAGTAAAGAATAGTATTCCAAAAGTGAATTGCTAATCAATATAGTCGTTACATAAGGGATGGGTTCATCTGAGGAGGCGATTAAGAATGGATTTTGAACAATTAAAGCAAGATGTAATTGCATATAGTAAAACAATTGGTATAGATAAAATAGGCTTTGCGAGTGCTTCCCCATTTGAGGAGCTAAAGCAGCGGTTAATCCAGCAGCAACAATTAAATTATCAATCTGGATTTGAAGAGTCTGATATAGAAAAAAGAACGAATCCACAGCTTTTATTACCAGGTGCGAAATCAATTATTGCGATTGCTTTAGCGTATCCTTCAAAATTAAAAAACGCACCATTAAGTAAACGTGGAGAACGCCGTGGGATTTTTTGTCGTGCCTCTTGGGGACAAGATTACCATCTTGTTTTACGAGATCGTTTGCAAAAGTTAGAGGCATATTTAATTGAAAAGCTTCCAGATATAGAAGTGAAGTCAATGGTTGATACAGGTGAGTTAAGCGATCGTGCTGTATCAGAACGTGCAGGTATCGGATGGAGTGGTAAGAACTGCGCTATTATTACACCTGAATTTGGTTCGTATGTATACTTGGGAGAAATAATTACAAACGTTCCATTTCCACCAGATCAGCCGATAGAAGATCAATGTGGAAGCTGTACAAAATGTATTGATGTTTGTCCTACAGGTGCTTTAATACAGGGTGGGCAGTTAGATTCGAAGAAATGTATTGCCTTTTTAACACAGACGAAAGGGTTCCTACCTGAAGAATATCGCGATAAAATAGGAAATCGTATATATGGATGTGACACATGTCAGACTGTTTGTCCAAAAAATAAAGGAATGGATTTTCATAATCATCCTGAGATGGAGCCAGATCCTGAATTAGTTAAACCGCTCTTAACACCACTTTTAACAATTAGTAATCGTGATTTTAAAGAGAAATATGGGATTATGTCAGGGTCATGGAGAGGTAAAAAGCCATTGCAACGAAATGCGATTTTAGCATTGGCGCATTTTAAAGAAGCATCAGCAATTCCTGATCTAATCGGTGTTATGAAAGATGATCCAAGACCAGTGCTACGCGGAACAGCAGCGTGGGCACTTGGGAAAATTGGTGGAGATGGAGTAGGCGAAGCCATTGAGAAAGCGATGGAACGTGAAAAGGATGAAGAAGTTCTTCATGAAATGAATCGCGGGCTTGCATTGTTAGCGCAGAAAAAAGAGTAGATAATATCTCCCTTTTTCATATTGTAATATGGGAGGGAGATGAAATGGTTGTAAAAGAAAATATTGAAACACAAGTACAACAGTTTTTAGCATATGTAACAGAGAAACGAACAAATGTGGATGGTATTGCTAAAGATTTATTACAACTAGCACAAAGAAAGAAACAATTGTTTCAAAAACGTAGTGCAGATATAGTGAAAGCAACAGCAGATGTTTCTTTCATTAGACAGCTAAATAGTAGTGATTATCAAGAAATTGATTATCAAGTACATTTTAAATATTTAATTAAGCATAAAGAATTATTTTATATCGAAGAGGAACAATTAAAACGAAGAGTTTGTTTAAATAATAGCCGGATAATAGGTGATTATGCTATTGAAGTGCCAGAAGAGATTGGAATAGGTGAGACATTAGAAAGAGAAGTTACGAAAGAGAAATACGGTTCTTATCAGTATAATCGTTTAGAGGCAGTAAAATATGCAGAGCGTTGGTGGGATGATCGAAACCCAGTGTATCGCAATTTTCCTGATAATTGTACAAATTTTATTTCTCAATGTCTTCATACTGGAGAAGTACCAATGAACGGATATCCTAATATTCGTAAAGGTTGGTGGCAAAGGGAGAACCAGTGGAGTTGGAGCTGGGCTGTCGCACACTCTTTTTACTGGTACTTGTCAGGTTCTACAGTTGGCCTGCGAGGAGAAGCTGTAGAAAAGCCGGAAGACCTTATTCTTGGTGATGTCATTGCTTACGATTTCGAAGATGACGGTAGGTGGAATCATACGACGATTGTAGTAGCAAAAGACGCAGATGGTATGCCACTTGTAAATGCACATTCAGCAAATAGCCGGCGGCGTTATTGGAGTTATGAGGACTCTAGTAAATACACACCACAAATGAAATATAAATTCTTTCATATTATTAATGGGTAGAGATTTTTCGTTCAAGTGGTATAATACGTAGTAGACAAAAAACAGAGGTGAATATCGCGTGGGTGTACATGTTGTTTTATATCAACCAGAAATTCCAGCAAATACAGGAAATATTGCACGTACTTGTGCAGCAACTGGAACAGAATTACATTTGATTAGACCGCTTGGGTTTTCAACGGATGACAAAATGTTAAAGCGTGCAGGATTAGATTATTGGCAGCACGTAAAAGTTACGTATTACGATTCAATTGAAGAGTTTTATGAGAAAAATAAAGACGGTGAATTCTTCTATTTAACAAAGTATGGTGAGAAAGCTCATACAGCATTTGATTATAGCAAACGTGAGAAGGATTATTATTTCGTGTTTGGAAGAGAAACAAATGGCTTACCAGCTAATGTAATCGAAGAAAACTTCGATCATTGTTTACGTATTCCAATGACGGATAAAGTACGTTCATTAAATTTATCTAATACAGCAGCAATTTTAATTTATGAAGCGTTTCGTCAACAAAATTATCCAGGATTAGATTTAGAAATCGTTTATTAAAAGTCGCCATTAGGCGGCTTTTTTTTATAAATAAAAATAATATGTAGTCATACATTTTAAAAAAGGTACATATTCATATAGAATGGGATATATGATTAAAAATAGATAAGACGGGTTGAGATAAATATGAAGGAACAATATAACAATCAAAATACCTTTTTAAGTATGATAGATATGGATTTAATAAGACAAGGACTATTACATGCTATTCAAGATTTAGTATTTATTGTGAAAGTTATTGATGATGAGATCTTTAAATATATTTATATAAATAAAATAGGGATGGATTATGCTGGATTAAGTGAAGAATGTTACGGAAAAACATTTGCAGAAGTGTTATCAGGAGAAAAGGTGAAAATATTACAAGAGCAATATACAAAAGTGGTGAGAGAGGCGAGAGCACACACATTTTGTGATGTAATCAGTTTCCCAACTGGTAATTTACATTATGAGTCTTCAGTTAATCCTGTATACGACGAAGAAGGGGTATGTCAATTTATTATTTGTATTACAAGGGATATTACAGCTCAGATTGAGGAGAAAGCAGAGATAGAGGAAAAACAAATGTTATTTAAGTCATTACTAGAATATAATAATGACTCCATTATATCTATAGATTCTATAGGTATAATTACATATGCTAATCCGGCAACGTATGAAATATTTGGATACCGATATGAAGAGTTAAATAATAACTTTATTTTTAACTTTATTATTAAAGAATATGAAAAAGACTTTCAAATTATATTTAAGGAAGCTTTACAGGGGAGAGCAAAACAAATTGTTTCAAAGAAATATGTTCATAAAGAAGGATATGAACTATATATTTCTTTGAGAACGATCCCGATTATTGTGAACGGTGAAATTGTTGGGGTGTATATTGTTACGAGGGATGTTACAAGGCAAGTATTAAATGAGATGAAGACGGAATACTTAGCTTATTATGACCAATTAACAGGTTTAATGAATAGAATTTCATGCACAAACAAGCTAAATGAGTTTTTAAATGAAAATAAAGAGCTTGCACTAGTTTTCATGGATTTGGATGAATTTCATCTTATTAATGATACATTTGGTCATAAAGAAGGAGATAAAGTATTACAAAAAGTTACAGAATGTTTAAGCAATCTAGAAATAGAAGGTATGCATTTATTTAGAGAACATGATGACCAATTTGTTATGTTAATAGAAAATATAACGAAAGAATATGTAGAGGAAGTTGCAAAAAACATATTAGAAAAGATTAGTGAACATTTTGTAATTGAAGAAGAGGACGTGTATTTAAGTGCATCAATTGGAATTGTAATGGCACCAACAGATGGAGCCGATGAAAAAATACTTTTTCAAAGAGTTGATGCTGCTTTGGAAAAAGCAAAGGAAAAAGGAAAAGGGCATTATCATTTTTATTGTAAAGGATTAGATTGTGAACGTGAGAAAAGGTTTGTAATGGAAAATCAGTTACATCGTGCTATAGAGAAAAATGAATTTTTCTTATATTACCAGCCGCAGGTTAATATTGAAACGAAAAAAATAGCTAGTATGGAAGCTTTAATAAGATGGGAGAATAAAGAATTAGGATTTGTCCCTCCCAATCAATTTATTCCACTGGCAGAAAGAACAGGTTTTATTATTAAGCTTGATGAGTGGGTAGTAGATCAAGTGTGTCAGCAAATACGTGAATGGTTAAATAAAGGGTATGAAGTGGTTCCGATTGCAGTTAATATTTCAGCTAGACATTTTCGATCTATTACATTAATAGAGATGATTACACGTGCTTTAAATAAGTACAATGTACCAGCTCATCTATTAGCGATAGAGGTGACAGAAGGAGCCCTTATACATAAAGACATATCAAAGAGAGTGTTGCTACAATTAAAAGAACAAAATTTAAAGATTCATTTAGATGATTTTGGAACAGGGTATTCGTCTTTAAGTTATTTGAAAACATATCCAATTGATACTTTGAAAATTGATCGCTCTTTTATGGAAGGTATACATGTAGATGAACGTGATACGAATATTACGGCTGCAATTATTCATTTAGCTCATACATTAGAATTGAATGTAATTGCAGAAGGAGTAGAAAAAGCAGAACAAATACAGTTTTTGAAGGAAAAAAATGTAGAAATTGTACAAGGTTATTATTATAGTCGCCCTTTATCAAAATATGATGTGGAAAATATGTATTATACATGATGTATAAAGAAAAAAGTGATGTGCTAAAAGCACATCACTTTTTATGTGTACCTGGTTTATCGTTGTAACCAGATGTGAAAATAGCTGTAAGAAATGTGAGTGATACACCTAAAATTAATAATAATTTCATATTAATACTCCCCCTACTTTTTCGATTTACGAATTCTATTTATGAATTGAAATGTATGTAAGGTTCTTAGAAGAAAAGAATTTATTTATAATGAATAGCAGTGTGAAAACTTTAATACCTATATTATACAGAATTTTCTTTGAATTTTGGAGAGAATTTTATAGCACTACTATATATTTCGTTTTGATTTAAAGAATGTTTAAGGACATCCTAGCATACCTTTTATAATAATCCGATTGAACAAGGAGATGGGGGAGGAGCTATAATGGATATTCTAAAAAAGATTGAACAGCATCGAGCAGCAGAAGAACGTTTACAATGGGAAGGTACGTTTGCGGAGTATTTGGAGCTTGTGAAAGAAAGACCATGGGTGGCTCAAACAGCACACTCTCGCATTTACAATATGATAAAAGATGCCGGAATCGAAGAAGTTGATGGTAGAAGAAAATATAATTTCTTTAGTAATCAGCTGTTTGGACTAGAGGATGCACTAGAGCGTCTTGTTGAAGAATATTTTCATCCGTCTGCAAAAAGATTAGATGTTAGAAAACGTATTTTATTATTAATGGGTCCTGTTAGTGGAGGGAAATCAACATTAGTTACGATGTTGAAACGAGGATTAGAAACATACTCACGTACAGATCGTGGAGCGATTTTTGCAATTAAAGGCTGCCCGATGCACGAAGATCCACTGCATTTAATTCCACATCATTTACGGGATGATTTCTTTGATGAGTATGGAGTGAGAATTGAAGGGAATTTATCACCATTAAATGTAATGCGTCTAGAGCAAGAATATGGGTCAAGAATTGAGGATGTAGTTGTAGAGCGTATTTTCTTCTCGGAAGATCGTCGTACAGGGATTGGTACATTTAGCCCGTCTGATCCAAAATCACAAGATATTGCCGATTTAACAGGTAGTCTAGACTTTTCAACAATTGCAGAATATGGTTCAGAATCAGATCCTCGTGCGTATCGATTTGATGGAGAATTAAATAAGGCGAACCGAGGGATGATGGAATTCCAAGAGATGTTAAAATGCGATGAGAAGTTTTTATGGCATTTATTATCGCTTACGCAAGAAGGTAATTTCAAAGCGGGAAGGTTTGCGCTTATTTCAGCAGATGAATTAATTGTAGCGCATACGAACGAAACAGAGTATCGCTCATTTATAGCAAATAAGAAAAATGAAGCATTGCATTCAAGAATTATTGTAATGCCAGTTCCATACAATTTACGAGTGAGTGAAGAGGAACATATTTATGAGAAGATGATTCATGAAAGTGATGTATCGAATGTGCATATTGCACCACACACACTTCGTGTTGCAGCGATGTTTACAATTTTAACTCGCTTAAAAGATCCGAAGCGTCCAGATATTGATTTAAACAAAAAGATGCGTTTATATGATGGTGAAATGGTAGAGGGTTATAATGCGATTGATGTAGAAGAATTGCAACGGGAATACCAAGATGAAGGTATGAGCGGTATTGACCCACGTTATGTTATTAACCGAATTTCTTCTACAATTATTAGAAAAGAAGTACCATCTATTAATGCACTAGACGTACTTCGTTCTTTAAAAGATGGATTAGACCAGCATCCATCCATTAGTAATGAAGATCGTGAGCGCTATATGAACTTCATTTCATTAGCAAGAAAAGAATATGATGAAATTGCTAAGAAAGAAGTACAAAAAGCATTCGTATATTCATACGAAGAATCGGCTAAGACACTTATGGATAATTACTTAGATAACGTTGAAGCATATTGCAATAAATCGAAATTACGTGATCCATTAACAGGTGAAGAAATGAGCCCAGATGAAAAACTAATGCGCTCAATTGAGGAACAAATTGGAATTTCAGAAAACGCGAAGAAAGCATTCCGTGAAGAAATTTTAATTCGCATCTCTGCTTATGCGCGTAAAGGAAAACGTTTCGATTATAACTCGCATGAACGTCTTCGCGAAGCGATTCAGAAGAAGCTATTTGCTGATTTAAAAGATGTCGTGAAAATCACAACATCAACGAAAACACCAGATGAAAATCAGCTTAAGAAAATCAACGATGTTGTTGCACGTTTAATTGATGAGCATGGCTATAATTCTTCTTCGGCAAATGAATTATTACGCTATGTAGGTAGCTTGCTAAATCGATAGTTTGATAACAAAACGCTGTCTCTTGTTTTTTGCGGGACAGCGTTTTATTATCCATTCATATGTGTAAAGTGTCATACCTTGTCCAAATATAATAAATTAAGATGCAATTTCATGAATTTATTGTCAATTATTTTTACAATATGCATATGATAGAGTAACCAACCATTCATACGAAAAAAGCCAACACAATACAATATGTTGCAAAGTGAAAATGTGTGCAACAATGCATTGTGTTTCTTTCTTATCAGAGGCTGAATATTTCTTTCTATTATGTGAGTGGCAAAATTTTGTTTAGGATGCTCGGAGTATTGTATGTAAAACGTTATATATGTTTATGGGGTGATTTTCGATGGGCAGTTACCTTTCAAATATTTTAGCTTGAACATTATAGAACAAAATTTATAGATTGCTGTTCATAGAGAAAGACAATTACAGTAAGGAGGGAAAGGAATGAGCGAAGAAAATCAACCAAATTATACGATTTCACAGGAAAACTGGTCCCTCCATCGCAAAGGATATGACGACCAACAGCGCCATCAAGAAAAAGTACAAGAGGCAATTAAGAATAATTTACCCGATCTTGTAACAGAAGAAAGCATTGTTATGTCTAATGGCAAGGATGTTGTAAAAATACCAATTCGTTCTTTAGATGAATATAAGATTCGGTACAATTATGATAAAAACAAACACGTTGGGCAAGGAACTGGTGATAGCAAAGTTGGTGATGTCGTTGCGAGAGATGGATCAGGTGGTCAAAAGCAAAAAGGCCCAGGAAAAGGTCAAGGTGCAGGAGATGCAGCTGGAGAAGATTATTATGAAGCTGAAGTCTCTATTTTAGAATTAGAGCAAGCGTTTTTCAAAGAGCTAGAGCTTCCTAATTTAAAGAGAAAAGAAATGGATGAAAACCGGATTGAACATATTGAATTTAATGACATTAGAAAAACAGGACTATGGGGAAATATTGATAAGAAACGAACGATGATATCTGCATATAAACGAAATGCAATGCGTGGTAAAGCATCTTTCCATCCAATTCACCAAGAGGATTTAAAGTTCCGTACTTGGAATGAAGTGTTAAAGCCAGATTCAAAAGCTGTTGTATTAGCGATGATGGATACGAGTGGATCGATGGGAATATGGGAGAAGTATATGGCACGTAGCTTCTTTTTCTGGATGACAAGATTTTTACGTACAAAGTATGAAACAGTTGATATTGAATTTATTGCTCATCATACAGAAGCGAAAGTTGTTACAGAAGAAGAATTTTTCTCAAAAGGAGAAAGTGGCGGAACGATATGTTCTTCCGTGTATAAAAAGGCATTAGAGCTTATCGATAATAAATATTCACCAGACCGCTATAATATTTATCCATTCCATTTTTCAGACGGTGATAATTTAACATCAGATAATGCGAGATGTGTAAAGCTTGTTGAGGAGCTGATGAAGAAATGTAATATGTTTGGGTATGGGGAAGTGAATCAGTACAACCGCCATAGTACGCTTATGTCAGCCTATAAAAATATTAAAGATGAGAACTTTAGATATTATATTTTAAAGCAAAAAGCAGACGTATTCCATGCGATGAAGAGCTTTTTTAAAGAAGAATCAGGAGAGAAAATGGCATAATCCCTTTTAAAAGGGATTATTTTTTTAGTTGACAATGATAATGAAAATCATTATCATTTATTCAAGAAATGATTACATTTTGAATTATATATATTGGAGGAGATGTAAAGTTGAAAAAAAATAAAAAAAACATATAAATGCAATGATTATAGCGGCGGCGTTATCACTTCCATTTGCTGTGTATTCGAAACCTGCTTTAGCGGCGGTAGCAATTGAGGCGAATAAAACGGGACAAGGTTTAGAAGATGGTACATATGACGCTGTTATTAAAGCATATAAAGATAAAACGAATGAAGAGTCTATGGCAGCTGTTTATATAAAGGATCCGAAATTAACAATTGAGAATGGAAAGAAAATTGTAACAGCAACGTTAAGTGATAGCGATTTCTTCCAATACTTGAAAACAGAGGATATTCATACTCCTGGTGTGTTTCATGATGTAAAGGTTATATCAGAAGACAAAAAGAAAAATGGAACGAAGGTTATTCAATTTGAAGTTGGGGAATTGGGAAAAAGATATAATATGAAAATGCATATTTATATTCCAACGATGGCCTATGATAATAAATATCAAGTGCAGTTTGAAGTAAATGCTTTAAATTTAGAAAACAATGCTCCAGAAAAGGAAAATAAAGAGCATAAAGTGGAACAACAAGATGAAAGCGGAAATGTAATATTAGATAAGCAATTACAAAGGCATATTAATAAACATAATTTAAATAGAGAAAATATAAATGATCCAATAACTAAGGAAGATTTATTAAAGATTAAAACATTATCCATTTATTCAGGTGAAGGAATAAATGAAATAGCTGGTTTAGAACATATGACAAATTTAGAGAAGTTGACGTTAAGAGAATCTAATGTAACAGATATATCAGCCATCTCGAAACTGAGAGATTTGAAGTACGTAGATTTAACTTCTAATCCAATTAAAAATATTCATCCAATTGAGCAGTTAGAGAATATTAATATGCTTTTTTTAAGAGATAATAAAATTTCTGATCTTACACCATTAAGTAAAATGAAAAAAATTAAAACATTAGATTTAGTTGGTAATAACATTGAAGACATCCAGCCATTATTTACATTATCAACTATGAAACAGTTATACTTAGCCAATAATCAAATCAGTGATCTTACTGGAATTAACCAATTAAGTAATGTGGAACTATTATGGATAGGGAACAATAAAATTAGTAATGTTGAATCTATTAGTAAAATGAGTAATCTTATTGAACTAGAAATTGCTGATAGTGAAATAAAAGATATATCACCATTATCTAAATTAGGAAAATTACAAGTACTGAATTTAGAAGAGAATTATATCTCTGATATATCACCGCTGAGTAATTTAACAGATTTACATGAGATGAACCTAGGAGCGAATGAAATTGCTGACGTAAGGCCTGTTGAGGAATTGGGTAAGCGAATTTCAATTGATATTCAACGACAAAAAATCTTTTTAGGTGAAGCAAGCGTAGATGAAGAAATACAAATTCCAATATACAATCTTAAAGGGGAGCCACTTCAAAATATCAATTTAAAAAGTGAGGGGGCCATTCTGAATAATGGATTTATAAAATGGAATAGTCCTGGAGAAAAAACATATGAATTTAGATTAGATACAAGCTCTGGTGAAAGTAAAATAAGATTTAATGGGATGGTTGTCCAGAAAATAGTTGAAAAACAAAAAGAAAGTCAAAATGTAATCCTGGATAAACATTTACAACAACATATTAATAAAGAGAATTTAGGTAGAGAGAATTTAAACGCTCCTATAACAAAAGAAGATTTATTACAGATTAAAACATTAGAGATACTTAAAGAAAAAGGAAAAGAGATAAAAGATGTAACAGGTTTAGAGTACATGACGAACTTAGAAAACCTCACTTTAGAAGGAGTAGGCTTGAAAAATATTGAGTTCATCTCAAATTTGAAACAATTAAATATTGTGAATGTATCTCATAATCAAATTGAAGATATAACACCGTTATCTTCATTAAAAAACTTACAGTGGTTAAATCTTGCAGACAATCATATTAAAGATGTAACGGTTATTGGTTCAATGCTGGACTTACTTAGCTTGAATTTAGCAGGGAATGAGATTTGTGATGTAAGACCGCTAATACAATTAGGGCAGTGGTTTTCAATTGATGTCGGGAGACAAACAATCATTTTAGATGAAGCAAAAGTAAATGAAGAAATTCAAGTTCCTGTATATGACTTAGAAGGAGAAGCTATTGACAATATCAAAATGACAGGTGAGGGCGGAACGCTTAATAACGGAGTAATAAAATGGAGTACCCCAGGTGAAAAGGTATATAAATTTGATTTAGATTCTGATGAAATTAGTATAAGTTTTAACGGAACGGTAATCCAAAATATAGTTGAAAAAGAAGAAGTGACAGAACCGGTAAAAGAAGTTGAAGAAACGAAAGAAGAAGTAAAAGAACCGGTAAAAGAAGTTGAAGAAACGAAAGAAGAAGTAAAAGAGCCAGTAAAAGAAGTTGAAGAAACGAAAGAAGAAGTAAAAGAGCCGGTAAAAGAAGTTGAAGAAACGAAAGAAGAAGTAAAAGAGCCGGTAAAAGAAGTTGAAGAAACGAAAGAAGAAGTAAAAGAACCGGTAAAAGAAGTTGAAGGTACAAAAGAAGAAGTGAAAGAACCAGTAAAAGAAGTTGAAGGTACAAAAGAAGAAGTGAAAGAACCAGTAAAAGAAGTTGAAGAAACAAAAGAAGAAGTAAAAGAGCCAGTAAAAGAAGTTGAAGAAACAAAAGAAGAAGTAAAAGAGCCGATAAAAGAAGTTGAAGAAACGAAAGAAGAAGTAAAAGAGCCAGTAAAAGAAGTTGAAGGTACAAAAGAAGAAGTGAAAGAACCAGTAAAAGAAGTTGAAGGTACAAAAGAAGAGGTAAAAGAATCAACAACTGGATTGAATCAAGAGCCAAAAGGGGATAATCAAGTTGGGCCGGTGAAGGTGGTAGGACAAGAGAGTACGCAAGAAAAAGTTTCAAATAAGCAACAAGTTAATAAGCAAGAGGAAAATCAGAAGTCTTTAGCAGCAACTGGTAGTCAAGCTAACACATCGAGTTTACTTTCTGGATTAGCATTTGTTCTTTCAGCATTAAGTATGTTTGTATTTAGAAAGAGAGTATTTAAGAAATAAATAACGTTTTATCTTATTATTACAAAAAATATATAATTATTTGAGAAGACCTTATCATAGCAATTTCATGTTGAAATATGCTTATGATAAGGTCTTTTTGAATAGGGGAAGGATATGGATACGAGGATGTTTTAATCAATAAAATAATGGAGAAGCTGTAGCGAAAATTGTAAGTACTTTTCGTTCATGATACGTTCAAATTGTATCAAGAAATAATATGAAATATTGCATTTTATATCTTTTTATCCGGATAATATGTTAATTTCGTGGATGGAATATATAAATAGGGGGCAATGATATGAACAAGAAATCAAAAATTAATAAAATGATGCTTAGTATTAGTACAATGGCGCTATCGTTAGGGGCAATTCAAACGAATGTATCAGCAGAAGAAAAGGTGCCATATAATGTATTGCATTCGAAACCAGTTGGAATTGAAAAACCAGTAGATGAGATCGGACACGTTTCTAAAGCCGAAGAAACATTATCATTTCAAGAACGTTTAAAAGTAGGAGATTTTTCACAGCGACCAGCATCTATTACGAGGAACTTGGCAGTAAAGCAAGCTAAAGACAGCTATTCAATGGCTGATTTAAACAAAATGAATGATCAAGAGTTAGTTGAAACGTTAGGCAGTATTAAGTGGCATCAAATTACAGACTTATTCCAGTTTAATGAAGATGCAAAAGCCTTTTATAAAGATAACGGAAAAATGCAAGTCATTATAGATGAATTAGCTCATAGAGGTAGTACATTTACGAAAGATGATTCAAAAGGAATTCAAACGTTTACTGAAGTGTTACGTTCAGCTTTTTATCTTGCATTTTATAATAATGAATTAAGCGCTTTAAATGAAAGAAGCTTCCAGGACAAATGCTTACCGGCTTTAAAAGCAATCGCAAAAAATCCAAACTTTAAGCTTGGAACAAATGAGCAAGATACAGTAGTATCTGCATACGGTAAATTAATTAGTAATGCATCAAGTGATGTTGAAACAGTGCAATACGCATCGAATATTTTAAAACAATATAATGATAATTTTAATGCATATGTAGACGATCGTATGAAAGGACAAGCTGTATACGATATGATGCAAGGCATTGATTATGATATACAGTCTTACTTAAATGAGGCCCGTAAAGAAGCGAATGAAACGATGTGGTATGGAAAAGTAGATGGGTTTATTAATGAAATAAATCGTATTGCTCTTCTAAATGAAGTAACGTCAGAAAATAAATGGCTCGTTAATAATGGAATTTATTTTGCTAGCCGTTTAGGGAAGTTTCATAGCAATCCAAATAAAGGACTAGAGGTTGTTACACAAGCGATGCATATGTATCCGCGTTTAAGTGAACCGTATTTTGTTGCGGTAGAACAAATTACAACAAATTATAATGGGAAAGATTATAGCGGGAATACGGTAGATTTAGAGAAAATACGTAAAGAAGGAAAAGAGCAATACTTACCAAAAACGTATACATTCGACGATGGATCAATTGTGTTCAAAACAGGAGATAAAGTATCAGAAGAAAAAATTAAGAGACTATATTGGGCTGCGAAGGAAGTAAAGGCACAGTATCATCGTGTAATTGGAAATGACAAAGCGTTAGAGCCAGGAAATGCGGATGATGTATTAACGATTGTAATTTATAATAGTCCAGATGAATATCAGTTAAATAGACAATTGTATGGATATGAAACAAACAATGGTGGAATTTATATTGAAGAGACAGGTACATTCTTTACATATGAGCGTACACCAGAGCAAAGTATTTATAGTTTAGAAGAGTTATTCCGTCATGAATTTACTCATTACCTGCAAGGAAGATATGAAGTACCAGGTCTATTTGGAAGAGGAGATATGTATCAAAATGAAAGGTTAACTTGGTTCCAAGAAGGAAATGCAGAGTTTTTCGCAGGATCTACTCGTACGAATAACGTTGTACCAAGAAAGAGCATCATTAGCGGATTATCATCTGATCCTGCAAGCCGTTATACAGCAGAGCGCACACTATTTGCTAAATATGGTTCTTGGGATTTCTATAACTACTCGTTCGCATTGCAGTCTTACTTATATACGCATCAGTTTGAAACATTTGATAAAATTCAAGATTTAATTCGTGCGAATGACGTGAAAAATTATGATGCATATCGTGAAAACCTAAGTAAAGATTCTAAGCTAAATAAAGAGTATCAAGAGTATATGCAGCAGTTAATTAATAATCAAGATAAGTACACTGTACCGGAAGTAGCAGATGATTATTTAGCTGAACATGCACCAAAGTCGTTAACAGAAGTGAAGAAAGAAATTAGTGAGACGTTGTCTATGAAAGATGCAAAAATGACAAAACACGAGTCTCAATTCTTTAATACATTTACATTAGAAGGTACGTTTACAGGTAGTGTAACAAAAGGTGAATCAGAAGACTGGAATGCAATGGGTAAAAGAGTAAATGAAGCTTTAGAACAATTGGCGCAAAAAGAATGGAGCGGCTACAAAACGGTTACAGCATATTTCGTCAATTACCGTGTGAATAGTTCCAATGAATTTGAATATGACGTAGTCTTCCATGGTATCGCAAAAGATGACGGAGAAAATAAAGCTCCGACAGTTCATATAAACGGTCCTTATAATGGGCTTGTAAAAGAAGGAATTCAATTCAAAAGTGATGGATCAAACGACGAAGATGGAAAAATCGTTTCTTATTCATGGGAGTTTGGAGACGGAAGAACAAGTACAGAAGTTAATCCAGTACATGCATATGAAAAAGAAGGAACTTATAAAGTAGTGTTAAGAGTAAAAGATGATAAAGGAAAAGAGAGTAGAAGTGAAACAACTGTTACGATTAAAGATGGAAGTTTAACAGAATCTGAACCAAATAATCGTAAAGAGGAAGCAAATCGTATCGGACTAAACACTAC
Organism: Bacillus toyonensis BCT-7112; assembly: GCF_000496285.1. Lineage (GTDB taxonomy): Bacteria > Bacillota > Bacilli > Bacillales > Bacillaceae_G > Bacillus_A > Bacillus_A toyonensis. The sequence continues at coordinate 3,163,526 of NC_022781.1, forward strand.
TATAAAAGGTAGCCTTATCGGCGGGGATCACACCGATGTTTATACATTTAATGTAGCATCAGCGAAAGATATCGATATTTCTGTTTTAAATGAGTATGGAATTGGGATGACGTGGGTACTTCACCATGAATCAGATATGCAAAATTATGCTGCTTACGGTCAAGCTAATGGAAATCATATAGAAGCAAAATTAAATGCAAAACCAGGTAAGTATTACTTGTATGTATATAAATATGATAATGGCGATGGAACGTACTCATTATCACTAAAATAAGTGCTTTTCCAATGTATGTTTAACTTTACTTTTTGTGGAAAATAGTGTATTATATAGATATATAATATATCGGTTATTTTCTAGGAGGAGCCTGTCACAATAGGTTTCTCCTGTTCTTTTTTAGAGACCTGTCTTACAGGTTTTTCTTTAAAGGGTAAATAACTGAAAATTGAGATTAATAATCTTTGAAAGAGGTGAGGCATACACATAACAAAAAAGGGATTGTTTAAGAAAGGGGGATAAGAAATGTTCTTGTTTGGTTATCCACTTGAAACAATTTATTTATATGGATTTATTATTGCTACTATACTCACTGTTATTTATATTTTCTTTGGAGATATATTTGAATCAATATTTAGTTTTGGGGGCGGATCTGTATCCGTTGTTACTTTACTACTTAGTTTCTTCGCTATGTTATGTGGACTTAGTTATATAGGAGAATATTTATTTTCCTTTAATAGTACTATTATTTTCGCTGGTTCATTTGCTATATCTTTTATCGGTGTTTTCATAATGAAAATATTAATTTTAAAACCGATTGCAGAAGCAGAACAAAATACCGTACAACGTATGGATGAATTCATTGGTTGCAAGGGAGAAGTCATTACGACAATTCCTACAGAAGGATTTGGTGAAGTATTAATCTCCTCCCAATTTGGAAGTAATGCAATCCCAGCTAAAACAATTGGAAAGAAAGATATTTCACAAGGAACTGAAGTTATTATCGAGGGAGTTCAAGATGGTGTTTTGCTTGTACAAAACATCGCTTATTCTTTAAAGAAACCAAAATTATAAGGGGGAATTTACATGACGATTCCATTAATTGTCGGTGGAGTTTTACTCGCAATTTTAATTCTACTCATTTTAGTATTCATTACGAAGTATCGAACAGTTGGTCCAGATGAAGCGTTAATTGTTACAGGGAACTGGCTTGGTGGTGGGAAAAATGTTGTTACCACTGATGATGGAAAGAAGATTAAGATTATTCGCGGTGGCGGTACTTTTGTAGTTCCAATTATGCAAAGAGCAGAGCCTTTAAGTCTATTAAACTACAAATTAGAAGTTGGTACACGTGATACGTATACGAAACAAGGTGTACCAATTACAGTAAATGGTGTTTCTATTATTAAAGTAGGATCGACAATTGAAGAAGTTTCTACAGCAGCTGAACAATATTTAGGAAAAGAAACGGAAGAGTTAAAAATAGAAGCAAAAGAAGTTTTAGAAGGGCATCTCCGTGCTATCTTATCTTCTATGACAGTAGAAGATGCGTATAGTAATAGAGAGCAATTTGCTCAAAAGGTGCATGAAGTAGCTTCTACAGATTTAAAGAAGATGGGTCTTCGCATCGTTTCTTTTACAATTAAAGAAATAATGGACAAAAACGGATACTTAGATGCGCTTGGACAGCCGCAAATTGCAATGGTTAAGCGTGATGCAACAGTTGCAAATGCAGAGCGTGAAAAAGAGGCACGAATTGAAAAAGCTCGTGCTGAGAAAGAAGCAAAAGAAGCAGAATATCAACGTGATGCACAAATCGCTGAAGCTGAAAAACATAAGGAATTAAAAGTGCAGTCCTATAAGAGAGATCAAGAACAAGCTCGTGCAGATGCGGACCTTTCTTACGAATTACAACAAGCGAAAGCGCAACAAGGTGTTACAGAAGAGCAAATGCGCGTTAAAATCATTGAGCGTGAAAAGCAAATTGAATTAGAAGAAAAAGAGATTGCACGTCGTGAAAAGCAATATGATGCAGAAGTGAAGAAAAAAGCAGATGCAGATCGCTATGCTGTCGAACAATCAGCAGAAGCGGAAAAAGTAAAACAAATGAAAAAGGCAGATGCGGATCAATATAAGATTGAAGCAGAAGCAAGAGCACGTGCAGAAGAAGTTCGTGTAGAAGGTTTAGCGAAAGCAGAGATTGAGAAAGCACAAGGTCAAGCGAAAGCGGAAGTACAAAAAGCACAAGGTACAGCAGAGGCAGATGTTATTAGGTTAAAAGGTTTAGCAGAAGCAGAAGCGAAACAAAAAATTGCAGAAGCATTTGAATTATATGGTCAAGCGGCAATTATGGATATGGTTCTTAAAATGCTTCCAAGTTATGCGAAGGAACTTGCAAGTCCGCTTAGTAACATTGATAAAATCACAGTTGTCGATACAGGCGGCGGTGGTAAAAATAGCGGGGCCGGAAAAGTTGCGGGCTATGCGACCGATTTAATGGCAACGATGCAAGAAACTTTAAAAGCTTCTTCTGGAATTGACTTAAAAGAGCTATTAGAAGGATTTGCAGGAAAAGGAGCGGTACAACAATTATCAAGTGATAAACCGGTTGTATCTGTAGTAGAAGATAAGAAAAAAGAAGTAGAAAAAGATAAAGAATAGTAAGGTAGGCAGGACCTCTAGCATGTGCTAGAGGTTCTTCTGTGAATCATAATATTTCGAATAATATACATTTTTATACATTGTTTTAATTATTTAATTTTTATAGAATGAAGTAAGTATGCAATAATCCTTTAAATTTAGAATGATGAGTAAAAAGAAATAGAGAGTCTCGTCAATTTATTTATATCTTATAATTTTTATAAATAGATTAATTGTAATTTATTGCATGTAAAACGGTATGGAGGGGTAGAAATATGTTTCAAAGGAAGTTAAGGAGTAGTAGTTTAAAAACAAAGTTACTTGTGTCATTTATTATCATTTTAATTCTTCCAAGTATTGTAATTGGTTGGACGTCTTATCAGCAGGCGAAAACAAATTTTAATGAAACGATTTTAAACTCGGCGAAAGATAATATAAAAATTTTGGATAATGTAATTAATAAGGAATTGGATAGTAAAAAAGTAGATGCAACTTATTTTACGAAATTATTTACACAATCAAGTTACCAAGCGGATCAAATACAAAATATCCAAAATAAACTAGAAGAATATAATAAGTTACATCCGGAAATGGAAGCTATCTATACTGGGTCTAGCAACGGGCAATTTATTCAATCACCGGCAATTCAAATGCCGGAAGGATATAATCCTACAGAAAGAGATTGGTATAAAGAGGCAGTGAAAAAAAGCGGAGAAGTAATTGTAACTGCTCCATATAAGTCAAAAACGACAGGGAATACTGTTATCACACTGGCAAAACAAAATGAGGATAAAAGTGGCGTTCTTGGGATTGACTTAATTATCAATAATATTGTAACTACTTCCAAGATGGTTAATATCGGTAAGGAAGGTTATGTAGCGATATTTGATCAAGATAAAAATGTAGTCGCACACCCGACACTGAAGCCGGGTGTGAAGTTAGAAGAGAAACTTAGTAAGGAATTTTATAAACAGGAAGCTGGTGATTTTCATTATTCATTAGATGGTGAAGATCGTAACATTACTTTTAAAACGAATAAGAAAACTGGATGGAAAATAGCGGGGATAATGCCTTCAAAAGAAATTATTCAAGCGGCTGAACCTATTTTCTATAAAACGATAACTGTTATTGGGATTTCATTAATGATTGGTGGGGTTTTAATTTACTTCATAATTGCTTCTATTATTAAACCGTTAAAACAACTTGTTCTATCATCTAGGAAAATTAGTGAAGGTGATTTAACAGAATCTATTACAGTTCATTCTAAAGATGAAATCGGGCAGTTAGGAGAAAGTTTTAATGAGATGGCATCATCATTACATAATGTCATTTCCAATATAAATATTTCAGCAAGTCATGTAGCAGCATCTTCAGAAGAATTAACAGCTAGCATGAAGCAGACAAGTGAAGCGACAGAACAAATTACACAAGCTATAGAGCAAGTGTCGAGTGGGGCTGAAATACAAACGAGAGAAGTTGAAGAAGGAGCGACGTTATTAGAAGAAGTTACAGAAGGAGTTCAGCGTGTTGCTGATAGTTCTTCATTAGTATCAACAGCTTCTATGTATACGAAGAAAAAAGCTGAAGATGGTGGGAAGTTAGTTGAGCAAACTGTGAATCAAATGCAATTAATTCATGAGTCAGTTTCAAATTCAGATAAAGTCATTGCTTTATTAGATGATAAGTCGAAACAAATCGGAGCAATTCTGGAAGTGATTCAACATATTGCAGAGCAGACAAATTTATTAGCATTAAATGCTGCAATTGAGGCTGCAAGAGCTGGGGAGCAAGGAAGAGGATTTGCAATTGTAGCGGATGAAGTGCGAAAATTAGCTGAACAATCAGGACAGTCTTCTACGGAAATTGGAAAACTAGTGAAAGAGATTCAATTTGATATAAAAGAAACGGTAAGCTCTATGAATCAAGTTGGAACAGAAGTACAATCAGGTCTTGTAGTTGCAAATGAAACGAAGCAAAGCTTTGCTGAAATATTGAAATCTACAAATGATACAGTTGTGCAAATTGATAGTATGGTAGAAGTAGCGAAACAAATGACGGTAGATGCCAAACAAGTAAGTGCATCTATTAATGAAATTGCAGCTACGATTGAAGAAAATGCAGCAAGTGTTCAAAATATTGCTGGCTCTTCTGAAGAGCAATTAGCTTCAGTAGATGAAATTAATGGAGCAGCAGTTCACTTATCACAAATGGCAGAAGAATTGCAAGAGATGATTGGCAAGTTTAAAGTGTAATAAAAAATATTAAGAAACGAGGTAGTAATTTTACTTCGTTTCTTTTTTTATGGAGATAAAAATAAAGAAATGTGTAGTAACCGTGTTATGATTAAGTTTAACAATTGAAAAAACTGTATTTTCTTTAAATTCTATCTTTATCCATGTTAGGGGAATGGTTTTGAAATTTAAAAAATTAAAACTACAACCGAGAATTACATTAACTATTAGTACACTTATTCTTGTTGTGCTTTTGTTAACAAGTTATTTGTTTTACTACATATTATCTGAAACAGTAGAAGAGCAAATTGGTAAAAGAGCTTTGCATGTTGCGAAAACAGTTGCAGCTATACCGGAAATCGCGGAAGCTTTTCAAAAAGAAAATCCAGCTTCTATTATTCAACCGATTGCAGAAAAAATTCGAATTGATACAGATGCTGATTTTATTGTGGTTGGAAATAAAGAAGGGATTCGTTATGCACACCCCAAGAAAGACAAAATAGGAGAAGTAATGGTTGGTGGAGATAATAAAGGAGTGCTATTAGAAGGGAAATCTTACGTTTCGAAAGCAACGGGATCATTAGGACCTTCCTTACGCGGAAAAGTTCCAATCCGTAATCAGGATAATAAAATTATTGGTGTAGTATCTGTTGGATTTTCAATGGATGATATTCATGGAGCGGTAGAAGTGTATGGAAAGCGTGTATTTTGGATTACAATAATCGGTTTGTTAATGGGAATAATCGGTTCCATATATTTAGCTGCAAGTATAAAAAGAATGATGTTTGGGATGGAACCAGAAGAAATTTCATCTTTATATGAAGAGCATAGTACAGTGATTCAATCTGTACGAGAAGGGATTATCGTAATTGATAAAAAGGGCATGATTAGTTTAGTCAATCAAGCAGCCTACGATATTCTTTCACTAGACAACCGAAAAAATATCATTGGATCATTTATTTTAAATATAATTCCTAATTCATCCATACTAGATGTACTTCAAACTGGTGAAGAACAGTTTGATCGTCAATTAAATATAAAAGGGCAGGCTGTTATTGCTAATCGTCTACCTATTAAAGTAAATAATAAAGTAACCGGCGTCGTATCGAGCTTACGTTTGAAATCTGAAATGGACCAGTTAACAGCAGAATTATCTCAGACGAAGCAATATACAGAGGCGTTACGAGCACAAACCCATGAATACAACAATTTATTGTATACGCTTTCAGGTCTTATCCAATTAGAGTCATATGAAGATGCTCTAGAGCTCATTCATAAGGAGACGGCGGTATATCAAGATTTTGTTCAATTTATTATGAAGCGAATTCAAAATCCATGGCTAGGTGGAATTTTAATTGGATTTTATAATAGGGCAAGAGAGTTGAAGATTGATTTTGTACTAGATCGAGAAAGTAGTTTAGAAACATTAAGTCCGCATATTGAGAGTAATTATGTCGTTTCGATTTTAGGGAATTTAATTACGAATGCATTTGAAGCAATTGAAAAAAATCAAGAGCATGATAAGAAAGTTAGAATGTTTGTAACAGATATCGGAGAAGAAATATTAATTGAAGTGGAAGATTCGGGGCAAGGGATTCATGATGAAATAATTACTAGCATATTTTATAAAGGCTTTTCAACGAAAGAAGGAGAGAAGCGAGGATATGGATTAGCAAAAGTGAAAGAGTTAGTAGAAGATTTAAATGGAAGCATTGCAATTGAAAAAGGGGATTTAGGTGGTGCGTTGTTCATTATTGCATTACCGAAAGAGAGAGGCGAGTTGTAATGGGTGAGGAGATTGAAGTATTAATTGTAGAAGATGATATTCGGATTGCGGACATTCATCGGCGTTTTACTGAAAAAATTGAAGGATTTAAAGTAATTGGAACAGCAACGACTGGGGAACAAGCGAAGGAATGGCTAGAGCTTGTGAAGCCACAACTCGTTTTATTAGACGTGTACTTACCTGATATACAAGGAACAGAACTTGTCACATATATTAGGCATAATTTGCATGATACAGATATTATTATGATTACAGCTGCATCGGAAACTGATGTAGTAAGGCATGCTTTACGTGGTGGAGTAACTGATTATATCGTAAAACCACTTATGTTTGACCGTTTTAAAGCGAGTTTAGAAAGTTATCAAAAAAAGATTAGGCAGTTAAAGAAAAGCAATCAATTATCTACAGAACAAATTGAACACTTATGGTCTCAAAGAGGTGTGAAGGGAAATACAGTTGAATATGCTCCAAAAGGAATAGATCCTTTAACTTTAGCGAAAATAAAAAAGCATATGTTAACAGTTAATGAAGAAGGAATTACCGCAGAAGTGTTAAGCTCGATGGTTGGAGTAAGTCGATCAACAGCGAGACGCTATTTAGAGTATTTAATATCTGGGAAGAAAGTACATGCAGAGCTTATATATGGAAGTGTAGGGAGACCAGAGAGAAGGTATTTTCTCGTTTCTTCATAACAAAAACAGTAGAGGGTTTATTTCTTCTACTGTTTTTTGCGTCTTATATTGGAATAATCCCAATTACAATTCCAGTAATCAACATCACCATTGTCGTTCCAACGGCCCACAATAAAGTGAAGCGTTGATGTTCACCAAAATCAACTTTAGCCATTCCGACCAATAAATAAGTGGAAGCGACAAGAGGACTTAATAAGTGAACGGGTTGACCGAGTAAGGAAGCGCGTCCCATTTCAGCTGCACTAATTCCATAAGTAGCAGCAGCCTTCGTTAAAATAGGTAATACCCCGAAGTAAAATGCATCATTGGACATGAAAAATGTGAACGGCATACTAAGAAGAGCTGTAATAATTGGCAACTGTGGTCCAAGTGCATCTGGTATAAGAGTTACTACACTTTGAGCCATTGCATCTACCATTTTTGTTCCAGATAAAATACCAGTGAAAATTCCAGCAGCAAATACGAGTGAAACAACAGCTAATACGTTTCCTGCATGAGAGGCAATACGTTCTTTTTGTTGTTCTAAGTTTGGATAGTTAATCATAACAGCAATAGCGAAAGCAACTGTAAAGAGAACAGGTAACGGCATAACTTCTAGTATGAGACAGACAAGTAATGTAGCGGTCAATAAAAAGTTAATCCATAGAAGTTTAGGGCGTTTATGCACGGCAGCTTCTACTGTGGCAGCTTGCTCATCCATTGTTTGCATTTGTTTTAAATATTGCACATCCATAATGCCTAAACGTTTTCTTTCTTTTTTTCCAAGATAGTAGGCAACGAAAACTACCCAAATTGCACCAGCAATCATTCCTGGTATAAGTGGTGTAAAGAGCTCTGATGCATCTAGTCCAAGTGCACTCATAACTCGAGCAGTTGGTCCACCCCAAGGTGTAAGATTTGTCACACCTGCCCCTAACATAACAACCCCAGCTAATATAAGTGGATTCATTCCGAGACGTTTATATAATGGGTACATTGCGGAAACAGTAATCATATACGTTGTTGTTCCATCCCCATCTAATGAAACAATAATAGTAAGAATGGCTGTACCAACAACAATTTTTAAAGGATCCCCTTTTACAAATTTTAATATTTTACTAATGACAGGATCGAATAAACCGCTATCGATCATAATTCCAAAATATAAAATGGCAAACATAAGCATAATACCGGTAGGTGCTAATTTTTGAATGCCCTCTAACATCATAGGACCCATGTCTGCATAAAATCCGCCAATTAATGCGAAAGTAATTGGAATTAATATTAATGCTACTAATGCTGACATACGTTTCGTCATGATTAAAAACATAAAGACAAATACCATTGCAAATCCAAGTAGAGCTAACATCCGATCTCCCCCTTAAAAAAATGATTGCGCTTTCAAAACAAAGTAAAAATTCAGAACAATGTTTTTTGTTTATCATAAAAGCATCTATCCAAATGGTAAATAATTTGAAAAATAACACCATTAGAAGCATAATTTTTATTTTGGTCATATTGTTCACGAAGGTAATTTTGAATTTTTAAAAATATAATTTACTTCTAACAAGAGTGATAGAATAAGGTGAAAATAGTGAAGTGCGAAGTAGGGAGTAGATTTTGAATGGAAACGAGAATAGAAGAAGTTTATAGTTCTTATGAGGGGAAGATAGAAGAGATTTTTGTTAATGAATCTTCTTATGTATATGAGTGGGAAAAATTAATGATGGTCCGAAAAAATAATGGTGAGCTTGAAAAAGTCGCGGTCGGTATCAGTGGAAATATAAGATTAGTAAATGTAGAAGTTGGGCAGAAAATTAATACAGATACATTATTAGTTAAGTTAGAAGATGATTTATTAATTACAGGCTGTGAATGATGAAAGATGTGTAGAAATAGCTACACATCTTTTTTGTTTTCTATATTACAAAAAGCACATTGTTTTTTCACAAATCCCACACAAGTTTTTGATATTCTCCTTGTGGAGTATACGGTTTTTAGGGAGGAATAGTGATGAGAATAAAGTATGTTGTGCTTGCTATATGTTTATGTTTCTTATTTACGATAGTGGGGTGTGGGAAAAAGGGAACAACAGCTGTGGCAATTGATGAGAAACATGATAAGTGTGATATTTGCCAAATTGGGGTAACGGATAATCAATTTGCAACAGAAATCATTTTAGAAAATGGAAAAGCGTTAAAGTTTGATGATATTGGTTGTATGTATAAATGGATGGAGATTAATCCAGGCGAAAAGACGAAAGAAAAATTTGTTCGAGATTATGATTCGAAAGATTGGGTTTCGTTAGAAGACGCTACTTACGTATATGATAAAACAATAACGACACCAATGGCTTATAATGTCATTTCATTTAAAAATAAAAAAGATGCAGAGAGCTTTGTATCTAACTATAAGGGTAAGGTTCTTTCGTATAAAGAGCTAGCAGAGCATAAATGGGAAATGAATAAAGAAATGATGGGGAAACCGAAAACAGGGAATCACGGTGGGCATCATTAATACTAGAAAAAGACAACTATATAGTTGTCTTTTTCTAGCATTACTCAGGTGCAAATATAGAAAAGGTGTAAAATTTTTAGAAGAACGGTTACAATGGAGTATAGTGACCTAAAGCAATCATTTATCCCGCATTAACGGGCAGTAAGATCCCCACCTCAAAATTTAGTGAAAGCAAAGAAGTTAGGTGGAGATCAACTGCCCGTAAAAGCCCGATTGGTTCAACTAATAATTAGTGGTAGATGAACAAAACCCCCACTAATTAAAGTTTCACTTTATGTACTTTTTAGAAATGTATACAAATGCGGTTAAAACGTGCTAAACTAATTGCTTCATAATGTTAATGATGAGGCCATCAGGCGTATCATTCCAATAGGTTGAGAAACATAGGATAAGCTTAAGATAATCCGATTAAAGAAGGAATATAAAGGGCTTATGGATAAATGTACTCAAGAAGAGTTATTGTATGTGATGGAGGAATGGTTAAGAAAACATTATCTTTCATAGGAGCTGTAGTTGTGAGAAAACAAAAAATTTTATTATGTATGTTATTAGGACTTTTAATGACGGTAGTGGCTTGCGATAAGCAAGAGGAACCAGAATCGAAACCGGTTCATGTGAAAAACGAAAAGAAAAAAGAAAAGCATAAAGAACAAGAAGAAGTTAAAGAAGAAAAAAGTATAAATTTACTGGACAAACAGTTGTTACTTTCAGCGACTCTTGGAGACACAGAGACAGCTATGAAGTTGATTCAGGATGGAGCGAATATAAACGTAGAAGGTGACAACCGAGAAACCCCTATCCTTGCAGCAACGTACCAAAATCATGTAGAGACAGTTAAAGCATTAATTGGTGCAGGTGCAAATATTGAAGTCAAAGATGAGAAACAAAGCAATCCATTCCTTTATGCAAGTAGAGAAGGGTATACGGATATTGTAAAAGTATTAATTAATGCAGGAGTTAATACGAAAGAAACGACTAAGTCAGGTGGCACAGCACTCATTTCTGCATCTGAGCGTGGTCATGTAGAGGTTGTTAAAGAATTATTAGAGCATACAGATATTGATGTGAATTATAAAAATGAACGTGGTGGTACAGCTTTAATAGAAGCAATTGTATTGGGAAATGGTAGTGAAAGCCATAAGAAAGTAATTCAAATGCTTATTGACCACGGGGCAGATGTAAATATGGCCAATAAGGAAAATATTACGCCGCTGCAATATGCTGAAAAAAGAGGTTTTAAAGATATTGCGAATGTGTTGAGAATAGCTGGTGCGAATGAAGTAGTGCAGCCGCAACCACAACCGGTGGAATAATAAGAAAAAGACATAAAGAGTACGAAATAATCCCATTTAGATAGACAGAATGAAGAAGTCATTTTAGTATGATTGATTCAGTAATGTGTATTTAAATGGGATTTTTGTTTTGAACATCAGAAAATAGAGTATGAATGGATGGTATATGGAGGCTACACAGGGTAATGAAGGAGGGCATAAATGCGATTTTCAGAACTTGAGTTAATAGTAATTCAGGCAGAGGTTTTATTTGTTCATAATCAAGTGGGAAGAATAAAGAGTGTAAATGAACAGGGAAATCCGAAAGCACCACGTTTTTTTCTTAGCAAAACTCGTGAAGGGAATATAACGAGATATCATTGTAATTTGGATGGTGAAATAATAAGTAAGATTGAGAAATTAATTCGAGAACGTTCAAATCACATAGAGATAGCAAAGATCATGAAAGTATTAAATGAAGAGAGAACGGTAGAGAATATTTGGATGGGTCCTGCTTACATGTTTCCAAATAATTCAAATGAGCCGACTAGGGTGATACAAATAACAGAGAAGAATAAAGAGCTCATGCGAGAAAATTTTCCTAATCTAATAGAACAGATGGAATGGAGGCAACCTTATTTTGCAATTGTTGAAAATGAACAAGTCGTTTCTATATGCTGCAGTGCAAGAAGTACGCCTATAGCTACTGAGGCAAGTGTGGAAACTGTAGAGGGCTTCCAGGGAAAGGGATATGGTGCTGATGTCGTTAAAGCTTGGGAAATGTCAATAACAGAAGAAAAACGTATTCCGCTTTATAGTACCTCTTGGGATAATTGTGCTTCACAAGCAGTGGCGAGAAAACTAAAACTTATTAACTATGGAATGAATTTACATATTGATTGAAATGTAAATATTGTTGTGTTCTGTTAGAGTTTATTCGTATATCTGGATTATTGTAAAAAACAATATGGTGAATATTAACATTCGATTAACACCTAATTAACAATTTATCAAAACTGACTTAATAAATGCGTAATATAGTAAAGGTAACAAAATAACTAGGGTAGAGAACATTTGAGAACACCCGCTTACATATAACGTGCCACTTTCTTAGGTGTGCTCTATTCCCTAGAGTTCAAATAAGGAGAAGGGTGTTCTATGTAAGTAGGTGTTTTTAGTTTGGATAAAAATAGAAAAGCTAGGTGGAATAAATGTTTAAAGAACCTCATATCGCGATGATAAAGGATTGGAAAGGGTATAAAGCGTACAAAAAATTACCGAAAACAGTTTTTCTTATGACTGGTTCAATGCTGGAGTTACCAGAGCGTGTATACGAATTACAGAAACATGGACATGATGTATTTCTTCATTGTGATTTTATACAAGGCTTAAATACGAACACAGAGGAAGCCCTTTTGTATATTCAAGATGTTATCGGAGCACAAGGTATTATTTCAACAAAAGGTTCGACAATTCGAAATGCCAATAAAATTGGATTAAAAACGATTCAACGAATTTTTATTGTCGATACTTTATCTCTTACAAAATCAATTGAAAATTGTAAAACGACTAAACCAAATGCGGTAGAGATTATGCCTGGAATTATGCCTTCTATTATAAAACAGCTAGCAGAGAAAATAGAGTTTCCTATTATTGCAGGTGGATTGATTCAAACGCGGGAAGATGCGGAAATTGCCATTCGTGCGGGAGCAAGTGCGATTTCAACGAGTCATTATGAAGTATGGATACAAGAAGAAAAAAGGAGTGCAACCTTGTGATCGAATTGAAAGATGTTTCAAAGATATATATAAATGCGGAAGAGACAGCGGTTAAAGATGTATCGGTTCATATTAAGAAGGGAGAATTTTTCGTTTTAGTTGGACCTTCGGGATGTGGAAAAAGTACATTACTACGAATGATCGCTGGCTTAGAAGAAATCTCTTCGGGAGATTTAATGATTAATGAACGTGTTGCAAATAATTTAGAGCCGAAAGACCGTAATTTATCAATGGTATTTCAAAATTATGCATTATATCCACACCTAACTGTAGAAGAAAATATTTTATTTGGACTTAAGGTAAGGAAGGTACAAAAAGAAGAGCGACAAAAACGATTAATAGAAGCTATTGAAATGGTAGGGCTGAAAGAGTATGTGAAAATGAAACCGGGCCAATTATCAGGCGGACAAAGACAGCGTGTTGCGCTTGCCAGGGCGATCGTGAGTCAAGCACCGATTTGTTTAATGGATGAACCACTTTCGAATTTAGATGCGAAATTACGTGCGCAAATGAGGATTGAAATTAGAGAAATTCAGCAACGACTCGGAATTACGATGATTTACGTTACTCACGATCAAATAGAAGCGATGACTATGGGAGATCGTATCATGGTCTTGAATAAAGGAAGTATACAACAAGTTGGAACACCTCTTGATATATACAACGAACCAGCAAATGAATTTGTTGCAAGTTTTATAGGTTCTCCTTCTATGAATATAAATGATGGAGAAGTGGATAAAGAAAAAGGCGTATTACATATAGGGCAATTGCAAATTCCATTATCTATTGGACAGTTAAAGCAATTACCAGCAGGGACAATTCGAATAGGTATGCGTCCTGAGCATATTGCATTGTCTGAGGCAGGACAAGAAGTTACGCTGCAATCTGTAGAAGTATTAGGGAATGAGTCTATATTAAACTTTGCGGTAAATGGAACAACTTGGAGTGCGAAAGTCATCGGACAGTTAATCCTGAACAAAGGTGACAAAGTAAAATTATTATTCTCGCAAGAAAAACTATGTTTCTTTCACCAAAATAAGAATGAACGATTAAAAGTGGTGGCTGAAGAAGAGTTGAAAGTGGTGGCGAAATAATGATTGAAGTAGGGAAGCTACCAGTTCAAACAGCAGTGTCAAAAAAGAAGAGTTTATGGGGCAGAACGAAAGATTTAAGAATAGGATTATTGTTTTTGGCTCCATCTATTTTGTTATTTTCAATTTTTCTTTTCTATCCATTGTTTAGGACGATTTACTATAGCTTTTATTTAACAGATATACACGGAGAAGCCAATCTTTTCGTTGGCTTAGAAAATTATCAATATTTATTTTCTGATCCTGCTTTCTACAAAAGTATAAAGTCAACTTTATTATTTGTTTTATATACAGTGCCTACTAGTATTGTATTCGCCTTATTTCTTGCATTAATTGCAAATGAAAAAGTAAGAGGTATTGGATTGTTCCGTGTTCTCTTTTCTTCAACGATGGGAATATCAGTAGCTGCTAGCGCAGTGATTTGGCTATTTTTATTTCATCCAAGTGTAGGGTTATTTAATAATATATTAGCCGCTATGAATCTTCCGGCAATCGCATGGTTAACGAGTCCGGACTGGGCACTGTTTTCTGTATCGGTTACAACGGTTTGGGTGAATACAGGATTTGCATTTTTAGTTATATTAGGTGGTTTGCAAAATATTGATACGTCTTTATATGAGAGTGCATCTATAGATGGTGCTAGTTATTTATATAAGCTTCGCCGCGTTACATTACCGATGCTATCACCAACTTTATTCTTTATCGTGACAGTAACGTTAATTAGTGCATTCCAAAGTTTTGGACAAATTGATATTTTAACGCACGGTGGACCGAATGATGAAACGAATTTAATTGTGTATTCGATTTATAAAGAGGCATTTGTGAATCATCAATTTGGAACAGCAAGTGCACAAGCGATGGTATTATTTGTTTTCATTTTTATTGCTACATTACTTCAATTTAAGTTTGCTGAGAGAAAGGTGCATTATAAATGATCGTTAAACAGTGGAAACAAAATTTCCTATTATACATGCTGCTCATTATTAGTGCAGTAATGGTGTTTTTTCCTGTACTCTATGCGTTTTTAATAAGCTTTATGACACCAGATGATATTCAAATGAGAAGGTTATTTCCGACCCAATTTACTTTCGATAATTTTATGAATATCTTTCGAAAAGTACCGCTTTTTACATACTTGTACAACAGTTTAATTGTATCGACGATTGTTATGATTGGACAACTTATCGTATCCAGTTTAGCAGCTTATGCTTTTGTTTTTCTTCAGTTTAAAGGGAGAAACGTAATTTTCTTCTTGTTTATTTCAACGATGCTTATTCCGTGGGAAGCAACGATGGTACCGAACTTTTTAACGATTCAAAACTTTGGTTGGATCAATAGCTTTGCTGGGATGACAGTGCCATTTTTTGCAACAGCTTTCGGTATTTTCTTATTACGCCAACATTTTATGACGCTTCCGAATGAATTGAAAGAAGCTGCTTTTATTGAAGGGATTGGAAATGTAAGGTTTTTATTCAGCGTTGTAATTCCGTATTGTAAAACGAGTTTTATTACGCTTGGAGTATATAGCTTTTTAACAACATGGAATATGTACTTGTGGCCGCTCTTAGTGACCACTGATGAAAAAGTCAGAACAGTTCAAATTGGTGTGAAGCAACTTCAATCTCAAGAAGTTGCAACTGATTGGGGAAGCGTAATGGCCGGTGTTACGGTTATCGTCATTCCAACGTTGATTTTACTATTTTTAGGGCAAAAGCAATTACAACAAGGATTAACAAAAGGTGCAATTAAATAAGCATACATAGGAAAAGGTGGGATTGAGATGAGTTTATTGAAAAAAAGTGCTGCTCTTTTAATGGCAGCCACAATGGCATTAACTGGGGCTGCTTGTTCAAATAGTAAAACAGAGGGGAAACCTGAAGCGCAGGCAAAAGTAGCACCAGTTGAAAAAAATGGTGATAAAACTGTAATTCGTTTTTGGCATGCGATGGGTGGAAAAACACAAGGTGTACTAGATGGGCTTGTTGCAGACTATAATAAATCGCAGAATAAGTACGAGATAAAGGCAGAGTTTCAAGGAACATACGAAGAGTCTTTAACGAAGTTTAAAACGATGTCTGCTACGAAAGAAGCTCCAGCTCTTGTTCAATCGAGTGAAATTACAACGAAATATATGATTGATAGCAAAAAGATTACGCCTATCGATAGTTGGATTAAAAAAGATAAGTACGATACATCAAAATTAGAAAAAGCAATTACAAATTATTATTCAGTTGATGGAAAAATGTATTCTATGCCATTTAATTCATCTACGCCAGTATTAATTTATAATAAAGATGCTTTTGCAAAGGCTGGGTTAGATCCAGAGAAAGCTCCACAAACATATGCTGAATTAAAAGAAGCCGCGAAAAAGTTAACGTTTAAAGAAGGCGGAAATGTAAAACAATATGGATTTTCTATGCTCAATTATGGTTGGTTCTTTGAAGAATTGTTAGCGACACAAGGGGCTTTATATGTAGATAATGAAAATGGCCGTAAAGATGCTGCAAAGAAAGCGGTATTTAACGGTAAAGAAGGACAGAAAGTATTTGGAATGTTAGATGAATTGAATAAAGCTGGTGCACTAGGAAAGTATGGAGCAAGTTGGGATGATATTCGTGCCGCGTTCCAATCTGGACAAGTTGCTATGTATTTAGATTCTTCAGCAGGTGTTCGTGATTTAATTGATGCATCTAAGTTTAATGTAGGTGTTTCGTATATTCCGTATCCAGAAGATTCAAAGCGAAATGGTGTTGTTATTGGCGGTGCATCATTATGGATGACGAATATGGTTTCAGAAGAAACGCAGCAAGGTGCATGGGACTTTATGAAATATTTAACGAAGCCAGACGTACAAGCAAAATGGCATACTGCAACAGGATATTTCTCAATTAATCCAGATGCATATAATGAATCGTTAGTAAAAGAGCAATATGAAAAATATCCACAGTTAAAAGTAACAGTAGAACAATTACAAGCGACGAAGCAATCTCCAGCAACTCAAGGTGCATTAATTAGTGTATTCCCAGAATCACGAGATGCAGTTGTAAAAGCATTAGAAGCAATGTATGACGGAAAGAATAGTAAAGAAGCGTTGGATGAAGCTGCAAAAGCAACAGATAGAGCGATTAGCATTTCAGCTCGTACGAGCCAAAAATAAAAGAAAGCCGTATCCTAAAGGGATACGGCTTTCTTTATAGGGAGATAAGGGATCAAAGAAATGATGAACTCTTATCTCTTTTATATGAGTAAAGGGTCTAGAATGAATATTGTCCTTTTCATTATTTATTTAACTCCATTGCAACTTGCTTACCATTTACGAAAACCTCTACCACCGCTACTACAACTTCCATCACTTTTTTCATATCTCATCTCTCCTTGTTTTTTGTTTCATTTCTTACTTTTAGTATAAGGAAATATAGTAATTACAACTATCGAATTGAATGACAAGAGACTTACAGTGTTGTAAGGAAATTAGCTGCATTTGTAATAATAATACTTTCTAGTAGTTGAGTTCAGAAAATTCCTTTAAATAAAGTTATAATTAGAAATAACTTTATTTAGAAAGAAGGAGAAAAATGAATAGGATACTTGTCATTAGTGATATTCATGGAGAGATTGATAAATTTAAAAAGTTACTTGAGGAAATACAATACAACGCAAAACAAGATCAATTAATTCTATTAGGGGATTATGTGGATCGTGGTCCGAATGCACGTGCTGTACTTGAAAAGGTGAAAGAGCTAAAAGAAGAAGGAGCATTCGTTTTAAAGGGAAATCATGAAGATATGATGATTAAAGCGCTAACGACAGATGAGGAACGCTCATGGAACCATTGGGTAAAAAGAAATGGTGGAGATAAAACGTTATATAGCTATGGATTTGTAGAAGAAGATATTGCAGTTAATGAAGGGGACTTCCAAAAGCCAATTTTACAATCTCACGTATTAGAGGAACATGTAAAATTTATTCAAGAATTAGATCATTACATTGAAACAGAAGAGTATATATTTGTACATGCTGGTGTTGAGCCAATGAAACGAGTTTCTGAATCTGAACCATATACGTTAATGTGGATCCGTAATGAATTTCATAGTGGATATAGTGGCGAAAAGGTTGTTGTATTTGGCCATACGGAAACAAAAACGCTTCATGGTAGTGAGAATTGCGGAGTATATTTTGGTAGTAATCGTATTATTGGAATTGATGGCGGGGCTGTGTATGGCGGTCAATTAAATTGTTTGGAGTTGCCGAGTAAAAAGGTGTACGTAGTAAAAAATTGAAAGAGATAAGGGGAATCTTATTTCTTTCAATTTTTTATTAAGCAAAATTTAAGAAAGAGTTTTTATAATAAAGGCTCAAAATTTTATATCTAGCAAAAACTTAGAAGGAAATAGTTGAAAATGAAATTACATAATAGGATTACATTCTTTCGTTATGAAGAGCAGAAATGTAATAATAAATAGAATTGAACTATAGTATGGAAGGTGAGAATATGCGCTTACTTGTAGTAGAAGATAATGCTTCGTTATTAGAGTCTATCGTACAAATTTTGCGTGATGAATTTGAAGTAGATACAGCGTTAAATGGAGAAGATGGATTGTTTTTGGCAATGCAAAACATTTATGATGCAATTTTACTTGATGTGATGATGCCAGGAATGGACGGGTTTGAAGTAATTCAAAAAATACGTGATGAAAGAATTGAAACGCCAGTCCTGTTTTTAACAGCGAGAGATTCTTTAGAAGATCGAGTGAAAGGATTGGATTTTGGCGGAGACGACTATATCGTAAAGCCGTTTCAAGCACCAGAACTAAAGGCGAGAATTCGTGCTTTATTACGCAGAAGTGGTAGTTTAACAACAAAGCAGACAATTCGATATAAAGGAATTGAATTGTTTGGAAAAGATAAAGATGTTCAAGTAGAGGGACAAGATATTAAGCTGACATTAAAACAATATGAGCTTTTAGAGTATCTCATTCAAAATAGCGGAAAGATTTTAATGCGTGAACAAATTTTCGATCGTGTTTGGGGATTTGATTCAGATACGACAGTAGCAATTGTAGAAGTGTATGTGCATCATTTACGTAAAAAATTAGAGCCATTCGGTTATCAGAAAGATATTCAAACTGTTCGTGGTATTGGATATATATTAAAAGAGAAATGAAAAAAGGAAGTATGTTTCAAAAAACACGCATTCGTCTGACTATAGTGAACTCATTAGTATTTATCCTATTAATAGGAGTATTAGGTAGTATTGTTTATTCGTACACATATAAGCGTATTTATAATGAAGTGGATCAATCTATAAAAATGATGGCTCAGTATGGAGAAAAACTAGATGTTAAAATACCACCAAGAAAACGCATGGAGAAAATCCAAATTGGAGATCCGCGGGTAACTAGAATAACTTGGAATGGGAAAATAGTGAAAATAGAGGGCGATAATCGTAAATTCCGTTCTATTTTTGAAGAGAATTTGGAAAAGTTTTCTCCAAAAAAGTTAGAGGATTTGCAAGATATTGAAGTGCAAGGACGATATTTTAGAGCATTTTCGCTTCAAAAAGATGGAGAAATAGTTCAAATCGTGCGAGATATAACAGCGGAAGAAGGAATGTTAAATACTTTATTTTTAATTCTCGTGATAGGTTGTAGTATAGGAAGTCTCTGTGCAATAGGTATCGGCTTTTTCCTAGCTGGCAGAGCACTCATACCGATTCAAAATTCATGGGAGAAACAGCAGCAGTTCGTTTCCGATGCATCGCATGAATTAAGAACGCCACTTGCAGTTATTCAATCAAAGACGGATGTGTTATTTCAGTCCCCCTCCGCTACGATAGAAGAAAAAGCGATGGACATTTCTACAATATCTAAAGAATGCAGGCGGTTATCGAAACTAGTTAGCAACTTATTGTTGTTAGCACGTTCGGATTCAAATCAAATTGAGATGGATAAAAAAACATTTGAAATGGGTAAATTGTTAGAAGAAATAGTAGATCCATATAAAGAAATTGCTTCTTATCAAGAAAAAGAGATGATATTAAAAGTAGAACGTAACATGTCTTTTATGGGTGATAGAGAACGGATTCATCAAATGATGGTCATATTGTTAGATAATGCGATGAAATATACGAATGAAGGCGGTCATATTCGAATTGATTGCACGCAAACGAGCAGCTCGATTTGTATACAGGTGAAAGATGATGGGATAGGCGTGAAAGTAGAGGATATCCCAAAATTATTTGATCGTTTTTATCAAGGGGATAAAGCAAGGAGTACATCAGAGGGAGCTGGATTAGGTCTTTCAATCGCCAAGTGGATTGTAGAAAAGCATTACGGAAAAATATTAGTAGAGAGCAAATGGGGAGAGGGTACTTGTTTTGAAGTAGTTCTCCCTAAAAATCAAAAAATATAAGTAAGAAGACGATCTTGTTTTTACAAGGTCGTCTTTTTTTAAGGGAAAGTTAAGAAACTATTTATATTATGTATTGCATAAAGAAAAATTGTTACATGAAGAAGAGATTATAGAGGTGTATGTGAGTAAATTTTCTCGATCATAATGTTATCTCAGGCAGTGATGAGATGTATGTATAGTATTTAAAAAATGATCCCGCTATTTTGTGGACAGTAAAACTCGGCTGGAGTCGGGCTGTCCGGAAATACTCGATTGGTGAAGGCTAATATTCAGTGGAAGATGAAGCTTCCCATTGAGTATAGTTTCACTTTATGGGAATGATGGGAAAGAAAGTATAAGAGGGAGGAATTAATTTTGAAAAAGAAAATGATGATGGTATTCACTATTGGAGTAATGAGTTTAAGTATATTAGGCGGTGCCTCTCCTTCTGAAACATCGAAAGGAAAGACAGACTATGCGCAGCGCAGTAAAGAGCAATTAAACAATGGAAAGATACATGTAATAAATACAGAAGAAAAAGCAGAGAAATTAGGTATTGAAACGGAAGGAAAAGAACAAATTACGCTAGAAAAAGAAATTCATGAAACAGAAGTAGGCAGAGAAGCAGAACAGTTAGGAATTTCGATTGAAGGAAAAGATGTTGGAATTCTTTCAGAAGAAATCTATGAAACAAAAGTGAAGCAAGAAGCGTTAAACTTAGGGATATCTGTAGAGAACAAATCGATTGTGGATTTAATAAGCCAAATCAATGCAATCAAAATTAATAAGGAAGCAGAGAAATTAGGCGTTTCGACTGAAGGAAAAGAAATAGAAGAGGTTGCGGAAGAAATTTATGGAACGAAAGTAAGAGAAGAAGCAGGAAAGTTAGATATTTCTCAAAAAGGAAAAGAGATAGAAGAGTTAGCGCAAGAAGTGTACGAACAAAAAGTACAGGCAGAAGCAAAAAAATATCATATTGATTTGTATGGTAAAGATATATATCAAGTATTAAGAGAAATTAATGAACAAAAAGTGCTACAATTGGCAGATGAGCTTAATATGGACAAAATGAATATGAACATTCAAGAATTAGCAGAAAAAATAAAAAGAGATCAGCCTGAAAAAGGAAAAGAACTAAATTTTGTACCGATGGTTCGAACGGATGCTGACGCGTTTTATTCTTATTTAACGAATTAAAAAGGGCGTGAGAGTGATACGAAAATTGAAGTGGTATATATGCATAGCTTTACTTGGCGTAGCAGTATGGAGTGTATATACAAATGGAATCACAAAGTATATGGAGAAATTAACATCCTTCATACAAAGCGGAAAAAGAACGGAGTTTAGTAATAATGATGAAAAGATCCTCTTATCAAATGTGCCTTTAATTCAGCAGTTACCAGAGCTGGATAGAGGGTGTGAAGTGACAAGTTTAGCAATGATGTTACAATACGCAGGCGTTTCAGTAGATAAGATGAAATTAGCAAATGAAATAAAAAAAGTTGATTTTATGGTTGATGGTGTACGCGGAAATCCGAATGAAGGGTTTGTAGGAAATATTTATACCTTTTCTGAATCCGGTTATGGTGTATATCATGGGCCACTTTTTCAGTTAGCGAAAAAATATTTATCTAATAAAGCTGTGGATTTAACAGGAAAGAGTATAGAGGAAATATATAAGAGTGTAAAAGCAGGGCAACCGGTAGTCATGATTACAAATGCAACATATGCTCCTTTAGATGAAGATGAATTTACTACATGGAAAACAAATAGTGGGGATGTTTCTATTACATATAATGAACATTGTGTTGTACTTATTGGGTACGATAAGGAATCTGTATATATTCGAGACCCGCTTGATGATAGCTTAGATGTGAAAGTACCAAGAGAAAACTTTGAACAGGCATGGGTGCAAATGGGGAGTCAGGCAATTAGTTATGTAAAGAGCTCTAAATAAATTAGGATGGAGAGTTTTAACAATATAGCTATAAGGTGAAGGATAGAGGTTTAAGGAATTATAAGAAAAGTTTTGTAGGGTGTTTTGTTTAGAATAGAAGCTGTTAAGAAATAAGAGAACTTTAGCATATATAATGCTAAAGTTCTCTTATTTTTATGATTAAAATGCTTAGAAGTAGTGAATATGTAAAAATGCATAATCGACGAAAAAAATACAATTTATCATTATATATTGTTTTATGTATGTTGATTGTATAAAATTACACAAGTATTCACATTACATAAAGGAGGCTTATTATGCAAAATATATTTAACTGGGTTAAATGTATGAGTATCAAGAAAAAATTAATCATTTCATTTTTTATTATTTTAACTATACCAGGACTTATTATCGGTGGTGTTTCATATCAAACTGCCAAAACAAATTTTGAACATCAAATGACAGATAAAGCAAAGGAGAATATTTCAGTTTTAAATACTGTTATTTCTCAAAATATAGAAGAGAAATTTGTTGATGCGACGTACTTTGCAGACATCTTAACAGAGGATACATATCCAAATGGACAAGAAGAAATAGTAAGAACGAAGTTAGCACAATATATAAAGCTTCATCCAGAAGTAGAAGGTATTTATATTGGAGCGCAGACGGGGAAGTTTATAAGAGAACCATTTATTCAAATGTCTGATGGCTATAATCCAACAGATAGATCATGGTATAAAGAAGCGCAGGAAAATAAAGGAAAGGTAATTGTTACTGCACCGTATCAATCGGCATCTACAAAAAATATGGTAGTAACAATTGCTAAAGAAGTAAAAGATGGTAAAGGTGTTATAGGTATTAACTTGAATTTGGATAACATCCTAAAGATTTCAAAAATGATTAATATTGGTGAAAAAGGCTATGCAGTTATTTTAGATCAAAATAAGCAAATTGTTAGTCATCCGTCTAGAAAGCCTGGTTCAAAGGTTACTGATCCTTGGATTAAACCAATTTATGAAGACAAACAAGGAAATGTATCTTATACAGAACAAGATGATAAAAAGAATTTAATCTTTGCAACAAATGAGAAAACAGGATGGAAAATAGTTGGAGTTATGTTTGACGAAGAAATTATGCAAGCTGCCAGTCCAGTGTTTTATAAGACTTTGATTGTCATAGCTATCGCTATTGCATTTGGTAGTGTATTAATTTATTTCATTACAAATTCTATTACAAGGCCATTACGAAAAATAGCTGAATCGGCACATAAAATTAGTAAGGGAGATTTAACCGAGAAAATTACAATCCACTCCAAGGATGATATAGGGAAACTAGGGAATTCATTTAATGAAATGTCTACGTCTTTACAAGATGTGATTACCCAAATTAGCTTTTCGGCAGAGCATGTTGCAGCATCGGCAGAAGAGTTAACAGCGAGCGTACAGCAAGCGAATGATGCGACAGATCAAATTACAATTGCAATGGAACAAGTATCAGGTGGGGCTGAGTCACAAAGCCAAGGTGTTGAAGAAGGCGCGGCTACATTACAACAAGTAAATACAGCAATTCAAGATGTAACTGGAAGCGCAGAGTCAATTTCTATTTCCTCATTACATGCGCGAGAAAGAGCTGAAGAGGGAGAAGATTTAGTTGAACAAACCGCAAAACAAATGCAGTCTATTTCTAGATCGGTATCCGATTCAGATGCTATTATTAAACTTCTTGATGAGAAGTCAAAGCAAGTAGGAGCTATTTCTGAAGCAATTCAAAACATTGCAACTCAAACAAACTTATTAGCTTTAAATGCGGCTATTGAAGCAGCAAGAGCAGGTGAACAGGGACGAGGATTTGCTATTGTAGCCGATGAAGTTAGAAAATTAGCAGAGCAATCAGGAGAATCATCTGGAGAGATTGCAAATTTAATTGCAGAAATTAAGGCTGATATTGAACATACTGTTAAGGCAATGGATAATGTGAGTGGGGAAGTTCAACAAGGCTTAGATGTTGTAACAAAAACGAAAGTAAGTTTTACAGAAATTTTAAGTTCTACTACTCATATTGTTTCTCAAGTTAATCAAATGGTAGAAACAACGAGGAGAATCGCTGGAGATGCAAATGAAGTGACAAATGCTATTGATGAAATTGCAGCGGCTGCAGAAGAAAATACAGCTAGTATGCAAAGTGTTGCAGCGTCAACAGAAGAACAAGTAAATTCGATGGAAGAAATTAGTTCAGCTTCGCAAAACTTAGCTGAGATGGCCGAAGAACTACAAGCAATGACTAGTAAATTTAAAGTATAATAACAGCAAATAAGTAAGGTGAAAATAATATCACCTTACTTATTTTTCTATTCAGCAATTAGGGGAGTCATTAGTGGGATGAAAAAAAGAAAAAAACTATGGAATTTATGGAAAACGATTACATTGCTAGTTTGTACAGTTGTAATTTTTTCTTTACTTGTTACAGATATATTAATTAGTCATAATGTAGAGCGGACAACGGAGGATAGCCAGGCAGAGAAAGCAAAAACGATTGCCCATATTGTGGCAAATGATTCGATTGTAATCGATGGTTTGATTGGAAAAGCAGATACTTCTGCAATTCAAACGTATACAAATAGAATATTAAAAAACACAGGTGTTCAATTTATTGTAGTTATGGATATGAATGGAATAAGAAAATCACATCCAAACCCTCAAAAAATAGGTCATCATTTTATTGGAGGAGATGAAGGGCCTGCATTGAAAGGAAAGGAACATGTATCGCTAGCAGAAGGAACGTTAGGTATTTCAATGCGAGTGTTTGTACCTATATTTTCTGAAACAGGTGAACAACTTGGAGCGGTAGCCGTTGGTATCTCGGCAGATAATGTAAAAGAGAGAGTTAAGGAAAGTAGACATATTATTTATATCGGTGTCGGAGTTGGAGTACTAGTCGGAATTATAGGAGCAATATTGCTAGCTAGACATATAAAGAAAAGTTTATTCGGTCTTGAGCCGCACAGGATAGCGAAAATTCTTGAAGAAAGAAATACGATGTTACAATCTGTAAAGGAAGGCATTATTGCTGTAGATAAAGAGGCGAGAGTAACGTTAATTAATAATGAAGCGAAACGTCTATTTAAAAAAAGTGGACTTGAAGAAGATTTTATAGGTAAAGACGTTGAGCTATATATGCCGAATTCGCGTATAAAAGAAGTATTGCAAACGGGAGAGGTACAATTAAACGAAGAACAAAATATTTACGGAATTACGATTGTGACGAATCGTGTTCCTTTATATGTAAAAGGAGAAATAGTTGGCGCAATTGCAACATTTCGTGATAAAACAGAGATTAGAAAACTAGCAGAGGAACTAACTGGTATTAGGCTATATGCGGAAGCATTACGGGCACAATCTCATGAGTTTATGAATAAAATGCATGTTGTATTAGGGCTTACACATATGAAACAATATGAAGAATTACAAAAATATATAAGTGGCATGGTATCAGAGCATCAATATGAAATTGGTGGAGTTATGAAAAGAATAAAAAGTCCAGTATTTGCTGGTTTTTTACTAGGTAAACTTAGCTATGCTAGGGAGAAAAATATTAAGTTAATTATAAGTGAAGATTCTTACTTGCCGGAAATATATGATGAAAGTATTACTCATGAACTTATTACGATTGTAGGGAACTTAATAGATAATGCATTAGAGGCAGTGATACATTGCAAAAAGAAACAAGTTGAAATTGGGGTGCAATATCAGAATACATTAACTATTACAGTGCAAGATACGGGGAAAGGTATAGAAGAAGACGAAGTGGATGCATTATTTACAAAAGGTTATTCCACAAAAGGGGATAATCGCGGTTATGGTTTGTATCTTGTAAAAGAAAGTATACAGCGAATAAATGGGGAGATTCACATTTCCTCCTTATTAGGAGAGGGAACAACGATAACAATTGAAATACCTAAAGGTAGGGATGAGAAGCAAATATGATTAAAGTTTTAATTGTAGAAGATGACCCGATGGTAGCAATGTTAAATACACATTATTTAGAGCAAGTAGGAGGATTCGAACTTGTTCAAGCAGTTAACTCAGTAAAATCGGCGATAGAAGTATTAGAGAAATCACGAATAGATTTAGTCTTACTTGATATTTTTATGCCTGAAGAGACTGGATTTGAGCTTTTAATGTATATTCGGAACCAAGAAAAAGAAATCGATATTATGATGATTTCAGCTGTACATGATATGGGGAGTATTAAAAAAGCATTACAATATGGCGTAGTAGATTATTTAATTAAACCATTTACATTTGAACGATTTAAAGATGCATTAACTATATATCGAGAAAAACTTACTTTCATGAAAGAACAACAAAAAATTAGTCAATCGGAATTAGATTCGTTAATTTTACAAAAAGAAAAAAGAGAGCCTACTGTCAATAAAGAGCTCCCGAAAGGATTAACGAAGCAAACGTTGCAATTAATTTGGCAGAAGATCGAGTCGCTGAATGGACGAGCGTTTACAACAGATGAAATGGCACAATTAGTAGGAATTTCAAGAGTTTCTATTCGAAAGTATGTAATGTTTTTGACTGAAATTGGAGTGTTAGAAAACGAAATGGTGTATCAGCATGTGGGAAGACCTGTAAGTAAATTAAGATGTGTTGATCAAAATAAAATAGGTTTTTACGTATAAGCGACTTATTATAAGTCGCTTATACTTTTTTTAATTACAAAACCAATTACAAAACTTACAAAAACTATTTTTACTATTGAAAGCGTTTTAATATTGTTATTAAGAAAACAAGGGGGTGCCATATGGGAATTCAAAAGAATGTGGAAGCGGTATCATTTGCTGAAGGAAATGAATTGAAAAATGAATCTTTCGCTTCTAAAATTATGAACGTTAAAATCGGTGTTATACCTTTACCGTTATATGTAGTATTGGCTGCTATTATTTATGGGGCATCTGTATATAATAAATTGCCAGCAGACATGATTGGTGGTTTTGCAGTTATTATGATCATGGGTATTTTCTTAGGTGACATTGGGATGAGAATTCCAATTTTAAAAAATATCGGTGGTCCAGCAATTCTCTCATTATTTATTCCATCATTACTTGTATTTTTTAACTGGATGAATCCAGCTTCAATGGAAGCTGCGACTATGTTAATGAAAAAATCGAACTTTTTATATTTATATATTTCTTGTTTAGTAGTCGGAAGTATTTTAGGAATGAATCGTAAAGTGTTAGTGCAAGGTTTCGTTCGTATGTTTATTCCTTTAGTAGTAGGAACATTAGCTTCTGTAGCAGTAGGATTATTGGTCGGTTCACTATTCGGGTTTGAAATGAAGCATACATTCTTCTTTATTATCGTACCAATTGTGAGCGGTGGTATTGGAGAAGGGATTTTACCATTGTCATTAGCATACAGTGACATTTTAAATGAATCATCAGCAACATTCGTATCACAGCTTATTCCGGCAGCTATTATTGGGAATATGTTTGCAATCGTGAGTGCAGGGTATATGAAGCGTTTAGGCGAGAAGAGACCTGAGCTTAGTGGTAATGGTGTATTAGTGAAAACAGACAATCAAGCAGAATTATTAAAAGAACAAAATACAGAGAAGCCAATTGATTTCTCATTAATGGGAGCAGGTTTATTAATTGCATGTACGTTCTTTATCTTCGGAGGGTTTGCTTCTAAGTTCATCGGTATTCCTGGGGCAATCATTATGATTTTCTCAGCAGCACTTGTGAAATACTTTAAACTAATGCCAGCAAAAATGGAGCAAGGAGCATTCCATTTATATAAATTTATTTCAAAGAATTTAACTTGGCCGTTAATGGTCGGATTAGGATTGCTATATATTCCGTTAAAAGACGTAGCGGCAGTTCTTTCAGTGGGATATGTTGTTGTTTGTGCATCGGTTGTTCTTACAATGGTAGCATCAGGTTTTCTTATAGGAAAAGTGATGAAAATGTATCCAGTTGAATCAGCAATTGTAACTGGATGTCATAGCGGTTTAGGCGGAACTGGAGATGTTGCTATTTTATCAGCTTCAAATCGTATGGAATTAATGCCTTTCGCACAAATTTCGACGCGTTTAGGCGGGGCAGCAATGGTTGTAACAGCGACAATCTTATTAACAATGTTTTCATGATCAAACAAGCTAGCTATATTCATATAGCTAGCTTGTCAAATTAAGGGGAGATTATAAGTATGTTAGAAAATCAAATTAATGAAAGATCATTGTTATTGCATAAAGAGTTGGTAGGGAAAATTGAGATTACAAGTAAGGTAGAAGTTAATACAGCGGATGATTTAAGCCTGACTTATACACCAGGTGTAGCGGAGTCTTGTAAAGCAATTGCAGCAGATGAAGAAACAGCGTATGACTATACAGCAAGAGGGAATATGGTTGCAGTTGTTTCAGATGGAACAGCAGTACTTGGTTTAGGGAATATTGGACCGAAAGCGGCTATGCCTGTTATGGAAGGGAAAAGTATTTTATTTAAAAAGTTTGCGAATGTAGATGCTTTCCCGTTATGTTTAGGGACGACGAATGTGGATGAAATCGTTACCCTTGTGAAAAATTTAGAACCTACATTTGCAGGTATTAATTTAGAAGATATTGCAGCACCACGTTGCTTTGAAATTGAAAAACGATTAAAAGAAGAAACGAATATCCCTGTATTCCATGATGATCAACATGGAACAGCTATTGTCGTCTTAGCAGCTGTTATTAATGCATTAAAAGTTGTAAGTAAACAAATGGATAATGTGAAAATTGTTATTAACGGTGCGGGTTCGGCAGGAATTGCAATTGGAAAATTATTATTAAAAGCTGGTGCAAAACACATTACGTTAGTTAGCTTAGAAGGTATTGTTTGTGAAGGTGAAACATGGATGAACGAAGCGCAAATTGAAGTTTCAAAGAAGACAAATCGAGAATATGTGCGTGGAACATTAAAAGAAGCGATTCATCAGGCTGATATCTTTATTGGCGTATCTGCGCCTAACGTATTAACGAAAGAATTTGTAAAGACGATGAATGAGAAAGCGATTGTGTTTGCAATGGCAAATCCAATTCCAGAAATATTCCCAGAAGATGCATTAGAAGCTGGAGCTGCTGTAGTTGGAACTGGTCGTTCTGATTATTCAAATCAAGTAAATAATGTATTAGCGTTCCCTGGTATATTCCGTGGTGCTTTAGATGTACGCGCGACTGATATTACAGAAGAGATGAAATTAGCGGCAGCATATGGGATCGCTAACATAATTACGGACGAAGAGCGTAGTGCGAACTATGTAATTCCAAATCCATTAGATAAAAGAGTTGTTCCGAATGTTGCAGAAGCAGTAGCGAAAGCAGCCATAGATTCAGGTGTGGCACAAATTACGAAAATGCCAAGTTATAAATAGTAAAAAGCAGTGCCTTCAAGGCACTGCTTTTTTGAGGTAAGAAATCAAAATAATGAAGAAGTGTAGAGTTATTCGTGCTCCCGCATTATTTATCCCGCCCAAAATTCAGTGGATGCAAGGAAGTAGATTAGTTTTGACAACTTACTCAACAGTGATTACAAATTGATCATAATATTTTTCATTCACATATATATTTAATACCCATAATCCGGATGAAGGTAGCGATATAGTGAGAGGGAGTTCGTTTGTAGTAGAATCGATTGTATTTGAAGTAGTCCAAGTTTGTTTGGAAGTTTCTTGTTGATAGAGTATTGGTGTTGGAGTTACAGATCCCTGTTTTAGCGCGATAATAGATACATTTCCAGTTGGTATTTCAGGATCTAGAAAGTACCACATAATTTCATTTTGTTCATTTGCGACAATAGATGTATCAGCAATTGCAATTCTTCTTTCAATCCCCTTTAAAGGTATCTTTCCGTCTACGAAGGAGGGCGCTTCTTCCCAATTTACATCTTTTAAAACACTAAGATGAAAAAAGGAAGGTGCGTTAACCTGAGATGATGATGTTACTATGGCTTCTTTTTTTAGTGCTTTTGAATCAGGTTGAGCCTGTGTGCATCCAGTGATGAGAAAGGAGAAAAGTAGCATAGTTCCGATTTTTTTCATGGTGCCACGCTCCTAATTATTATTGTTAGTGTAATTGTATTTGCTAGATAGCGGGACAATTCCTTTAAAGTATAAAAAGAGGTCGTAAGTTTTGTACGACCTCTTTTGACATTTTTTTATATTTGTTCAGTTGTGTAGGTTGGCTCGGTCTCTTTTTGAGGCATCGTCAAAAAAATAACAGACAGAACGATACATACGCCGCCTAATAATTGATATGATCCAAACGATTCATTTAGCCAAGTGATTGAAACGATGGCTGCTACAAGTGGTTCAATACTAGATAAAATACTTGTTTCTGTTGCTGCTAAATATTTAAGACTACCAATATAAAGAAGGAAAGAAAGGGTCCCACTAATAATGATAAGAATAAGCATAGAAAAAGTTTTTAGTGTAAGAGTTTGTGAAAATTGATTCCATCCAAATGAACGATTATAAATAAGTAGTGCAATTCCTCCGATTAACATCCCCCAACCAATTACTACAGTTGTTCCGCATTCTTTAATGAGAGAAGCTGGATGAAGGGTATAAAATGCAAATCCAATTGCCGTTAATAGTCCGAAAATAATGGCTGATTTAGATAAAACAATATTTTCGATTGAGCCATTTGTAATAATAAAGTATGTTCCTGTTAGCGCAGTTATAATTGCAAGTAGTTGTATAGAAGCAGGGAATTTTCTTTTCTGAAATGCAACATACATTGTAATAAGAACAGGGCCTAGAAATTGAAAGAGTGTTGCTGTGACAGCATTACTAATATGAACTGTTTCGATAAAGGCATATTGCGCGCCGAGCATGCCAAGAATAGAGAAAATAATAAGCTGTATAGAATGTCTAGGATGTTTCCAAATTTGAAATATGTTTTGTTTCTTTATTAGTAAGATAGACAAAATAAATACTCCTGCAAGCAACAAGCGAATTGTTAAAAAATCAATTGATGATACGTTCGTATGTTGAAATAGCCATTGAATCATCGGTCCAGATAATCCCCATAATGTGGCTCCTGTAATAATCATAATGAGTCCAATACGTCTATTTTTGTTCATGATCATGCATCTCCTCTTTAGTATTTGATTTTTTTTGTGTGACATGATAAAAGGAATTATATATAAAATCTGGTACTGTAAAAAGTATCAGATTTTAGTTTTATTAAGGGGTCAGATATTATGTTAGAATTAACGCCTAATTTAAATATGAATAGTAAGAAGGCATTGTATGTGCAGTTGTATGAGTATATAAAAAAAGAAATTAAAAATGGAACGATTCTATCTTTTACGAAGTTACCGGCTAAGCGAAAGTTAGCAACACATTTACAAGTAAGTAAAAATACAGTAGAGGCAGCTTACGAGCAATTACTTGCAGAAGGTTATATTGAATCAATTTCGAGAAAAGGTTATTTTGTATGTAAGATTGAGCAAATGGTTCATGTAGAAGAAAACGAAGAGAGAATAGAAGAAGTACCCTTTCAGGAGAGGGATTATAAATTTGATTTCACACAAACAGGAGTCGATACAAATGCTTTTCCGTTCAACATGTATCGGAAAATTATAAATGATGTATGGCAGCCTCATAATAATGAGTTGCTCTTTCTTGGTCACCCACAAGGAGAATGGAGCTTAAGAGAAGAAATTGCGAACTATTTGTATGAATCTAGAGGTGTGCGTTGTGCAGCTAGTCAAATCGTATTAGGAGCGGGAACACAAATATTAGTGAAATTACTGTTTCAATTATTAAAAGGAAGTAATTATGCAGTTGAAAACCCAGGTTATCATAGGAAAATGGTTGTTTTTGAACAGGGAGAAGAGAAGGTTCAAATGTTGTCTTTAGACAGGGACGGAATTTGTATGGCAGATTTAGAAAATAGCGATGCAAATATTGTATTTGTAACTCCATCCCATCAATTCCCATGCGGAATGATTATGCCTATCACGAGAAGGATGCAGCTTTTACAATGGGCGAAGAAAGAAGAAGGTAGGTATATTATTGAAGATGATTACGATAGTGAATTTCGCTATTCGGGAAAACCTATACCGGCACTGCAAGGGTTAGATACAGACGGGAAAGTTATTTATATGGGGACGCTATCGAAAGCATTGTTGCCATCATTACGGATGAGCTATATGGTGTTACCAAAGAAATTGATTAAAAAGTATCAACAACAATATTTATTTTATACACAAAGTGTTTCAAGAATGGACCAAGAAGTGATTAGAAGGTTTTTAAATGAAGGATATTGGGAAAAACATATTCATAAAATGCGTGTCGTCTATCGAAAGAAGAGAGATCGACTTGTTTTTGAACTAGAAAAGTACTTCTCAAATCGTGTTGAAGTGATAGGAGAAGATTCAGGATTGCACATTTTATTAAAGGTGCATAATGGAATGCGGGAAAAAGAATTAATTAAAGAAGCTGCGAAACATAGTATCAAAATATACCCTGTGTCTACGTACTATAAAGACGGTACTGCACCTGAAAATATAGTACTACTTGGATTTGCGATTTTATCAGAAGAAGAAATTGCGAAAGCGATTCAATTATTAAATAAGGCATGGTTTATAAAAAAGTAAAAAAACATCCTCATATATGAGAGGATGTTTTTTATTATTTATTTTCATCTAGGAATAAGACCATATGCTCTTCATCCCAATATTGTCCGTTATATTTCAGTGAACGTTCTTGTACACCAAACGTTTTAAAGCCTAATGACTCATAAAGTTTCTTCGCACCATCGTTTCCGACAACAACATCAAGCATAACTTGTTCTACGTCTAAAGATTTAGCAAGCTCAAGACATTCTTTAATAAGTGCTTTTCCTGCTCCAAGTCCGCGTGCTTTTGGAGACACATATACGGAACCAATTTTTGCTTTATGTTCTTGTTTTACATATGGTTTCGTTTCCAGTGTAGCAACTCCGATTAATTTTCCGTCTTTAAATGCACCTAGTGTATAGTTTTCGTCTTGTGCTAGTTTTTGTGCTTTATATTCAATAGCACACTCTTTATTAATAATATCTTCATAAGAAGAGCTGAAAGCTTCAGGGTTTTGCTTTAATCCTTCTACGCGAAGTTCTAAGTAAATTTCTGCTTCGTCTTTTGTTAATACATGGATATCCAATTATATCACCCTCCAGATCTTTGACAAATGTACCTTTACTACGCTATTCGCGGGCAGTAAGGCTCCAATTTTAAAATTCGGCGAATGCGCGGAAGTTAGGTGGGAGGTAACTGCCCGTAAATGCCCGATTGGTTCAACTAATAATCCATGGAGTGAACCTTTCCATGGATTAAAGTTTCACTTTATTTTATATTGAAATAAGAATAATTTCAAAAGCTTAGCTTCTAAGGGCAGATTTTATGAACAAAATAACACCAGTAGTGTTTACTACTACTGGTGTTTTCACACGCATCTTATTCAAAAGGAATCTCGATTATAAAGTTTGTTCCCACTCCTAATTGGCTTGTTACTAGAATGGAACCGTTATGCAATTCTACAATTTCCTTTGCAACAGCCAGTCCGATACCTTTTCCTCCAGTAGCCCTTGTTCTGGATTTATCAACACGGTAAAAGCGATCGAAAATATGCGGGATATCTTCTTCTGGAATACCTTCACCTTCATCTTGTACACTGATTGTAAAATAATCTGCTTCCGTTAGTACACGTATTGTTATAGTAGTGTTTTCTGGTGAATGCTGATAAGCATTATGCAATAAATTTAACATAACTTGTTCCATGCGTCTTTCGTCTATGCAAACTTCTAAATCGTTTTTACAATATACATGAAGTTGCATTTGTTTGTTCGTTAATGTTGTTTTTGTTTTTTCAACCATTCTTTCTAAAAATGGTTGAAGAAGCATCGTTTGTTTTTTAATAACAAATTGGTGTTGTTCTAATTGTACAAGCATAAATAAATCTTGTACGAGATCGGTTACACTATCCGTTTCGTCCTCAATGATTTGTAAATATTCTTCGCGTTCTTCTTTCGTTAAAGAGTCTCTCTTTGCTACCTTTGCATAACCTTTCATATAGGTTAATGGAGTTAATAATTCGTGAGCAACACTAGCGAGGAATTCATTTCGTTCTTTTTTCATATACGTAAGTTCACTCGATAAATCTTCAATCGTTTTTGCTAAACTTCCAAGTTCATCATTTCGTTTAATTCCTAATTGAATTGGCTTATTTAATTTTGAAATTTTTTCGGTCGCTCTTTTCATTTTTATAAGCGGCTCTGTAATAACTCGAGAAAAAACAAAAACAGAAATCGTTGTTAAAATAATTGTTAAAATACTGATGATAAGAAATTGGTCCATGAGTTTAATTAACATATTTTCTAAAAAAGATGTCTTTAATAACATATGTAAGTTACCTTGAAATCCAGTTATTTCAAGTGGGCTTACTGTAGAGATGAATTTCGATTTTTTCCAGTTTTTTTCTACGATCACCCCGTTTTGGGGGATATTTTTCGTTTTGCAAATAAGTTGTTTTTGCATTTCCTTTGTTACGGGTTCTGAGGTGGAAATAATTTTGCCGTTCTTGTCAGTTATAATGATAGTGGTATCGGTGTTAGCAATTAATTCTGAGCCAATTAATTCTTCAGCTGCATGCTCGATAGTGAACTCTTGATACCAAGGGCGTTTAGGTCGTTCGGTGTTTGGTTTTTGTTTAGAATATTCATTCCATTTTGCGCGGTTTACAATTTTGTCACGATACCGATTGCCTTTTTCTAATAGAGCACCTGTTTCTTCTGTAATCCGCATTTTTGAAATACTTTTGTAAAAGGATACGAAAGCAATTGTTTCAATACATAAAGCTAATATTAAAAAGTATGTCCCAATTTTAAGTGAAAGTTTACTCATTTTCCCACCATACCTTATTCATAATAAAGGGTCAGTGGTATGATATTTCCACTGACCTAAATAATTATTCACTTTTCCATTTATATCCGACTTTATAAACGGTTTCTAAATAATCCTCGACTGGAAATCCTTTTTTACGTAATTTATCACGGATATTGCGAATATGCGAATCAATCGTTCTATATTCGATGTCTGTTTCATAGCCCCAAATTTTTTCGATTAAATCATCTCGGCTGTAAGCACGGTTTGTATTTTGTAAAAACAGTCCAAGTAATGAAAATTCGATAGGAGTTAGTGAGATTTTTTCGTCATACACTGTGACAGTATGTTTCGTTTTGTCCCACTCAATACCATTGAAGCTAACAAAGCCATCTTTCTTTGTCCGGCGTAATATAGCTTCAATTCGTGCGACTAATACATGCTCATCAAATGGTTTTGTGATATAGTCGTCTGCTCCCATAGTAAGGCCTTTAACCATATCGTAATTTTGATTACGAGCTGTTAGCATAATGATTGGAACGTTGGAAATTTGACGGATTTGATAGCAAGTATCCCATCCATCCATATTTGGCATCATAACATCTAATAAAATAATATCGAATTTTTTTTGCTGGATTAATTCCAGCGCTTCAAGGCCAGATTTAGCTTTCATACAAAAATAGCCGCGAGGGCTTAAGAAAAGATCTAGCAATCGTAACATACGTTCTTCATCGTCTACTAATAAAATTTTTACCATAATCTTGTGCACCCCAAACTATTCATTCTACTTGTATAGTTTACATGAAAATAATAAAAAACTCTTTTTATGTGATTGAATGGATGGCTGATTTTTTCGCTCAGGGCAATTGACATAAAAAATGCACTAGTTTTGCACAACTATTATTTATAATAGAAAACGTAGCGACACAAATACCCTATGTTGCGACATAACGTCATGTCATTTTATTTATAAAATGACAATTCCATTCTATTGTGTATGTGAGATAGAGAGGGTTTTCGTATTCACCTCGCATCGGATAAGAAAAATTTCCTATCTCACACTTTTTTTAAAAGGAGATAATACACATGAATCCAAAAGAAGAAATTTCAAAAAAAGAAAAGCAAGATCGTAATACGGTTGTAATGTGTGTTGCCGTATCTATGATTATTATTATAAGTTGCGTAAATAAAATTTTGGGGATTTTATAATATATAAAAGCTGATTACTTGTTAACAAGCAATCAGCTTTTTTTATTTTATCCGATTGGTGTGGAGTAATAACTAGTGGGGGAATGACTTCCTGGATTAAAGTTCTACTTTATCAAGAGGCATATTTTTATATAATAAACCAAGGTAAAATTGCTAATCCAGAAGTTACCATTGCTGTAGCACATATTAAAAAGATAGCTCGTTTTTTTTGTTTCATGTCACATTCTCCTCTACATATCAATTGAATGCTGTTCGTTCATTTTATATTTTTAGTATAATGAATGGAAAGGATTGGTACGATCGATAAAGGTGACATGAAGATTACATTGTTGTAATGAAAAAAGCATCTTTCTTAATAAGAAGATGCTTTGGGAAAACTATCCCGCTATTTGTGGATTAATAATCAGTGGGGATAGACACCCCCACCAATTAAAGTTTCACTTTATATTGAAGTATTAATCATTTAAGAATAAAACCATATGTTCTTCGTCCCAATATTGACCGTTGTGCTTTAATGAACGTTCTTGCACGCCGTAAGTTTGGAAACCTAATGACTCATATAGTTTTTTTGCGGCATCGTTACCAACTACAACATCGAGCATAAGTTGTTCTACATGTAATTTATCGGCATTTTCAATAATTGCTTTAATTAGAGCTCGTCCTGCCCCAAGGCCACGTGCTTTTGGGGAAACAAAAACGGAGCCGATTTTTGCTTTATGTTCTTGTTTAATGAATGGTTTTGTTTCTAAAGTAGCAATACCAATCAAATCGTTATCGTTGAAGACACCTAGAGTATACTTATCGGGATTGCTTAATCTTTTTGCCATAGCAGCTACAGGATTTTCATGTTTAAGAACATCTTCATAAGAAGAGCTAAAAGCTTCCGGGTTCTTCGTTAAACCTTCCATACAAACTTTTAAATATATTTCTGCGTCCTCTGTTGTTAATAAGCGAATTTCCATAGTTGTAACCTCCTTGGTGGATTTCAAATAAATCCATTACTTTTATAAGATTGAGTATGCGTTTTTTAGCAGTCTCTTTTAATTTGTAAAAGAATGAAAAGATATATGCTACAATGTTTTGATTTAATTGTGTAATGAAATTATATATTAACTTTATTAACTATTCAAGTCCTTAATATATTACATTTTTATAACTAAAATAACTCCTCGATCGAGGAGTTATTTTTTAAACATTCAATTGATAGCCATCAATTCGTTTTGGATGTGTGTAAATATTACAAGAGTCATTTCTAATAAATCCTACGACTGTAATGCCTAAGTCATGAGCAAGTTGCAAGGCTAGTTTTGTTGGAGCGGATTTGGATAGAACAATTTCACAGCCGATTTTTGAAACTTTGAGTAAAATTTCAGATGAAATACGTCCGCTAAATGCGATAATTTTTCCTTTAACAGATATATCATTACGTAAACAATAGCCGTATATTTTATCTAATGCGTTATGTCTTCCGATATCCATTCTTGATATAAGGATATTGTTTCGATCACATAGCGCAGTATTGTGAACACCGCCGGTTTGGCGAAATGTAGTGGAAGATTGTTGTAAGGCATTCATTAAGTAAAAGCATTCTTCAGGAGTAATTTTTACATGTATATCATGTAAATCTTTTGCTTTTGCGGCGTCGTTTACGAAAATAAAACCTTGTCTACCTTTTCCGCAGCAAGAAGTGATGTATCGTTTATTATATAAAGTTTGATAGAGTGGATTCACTTTTGATGATTTTACATGGACAATTCCGTTCGCTTTTTGAACCCATATTTCTTCAACATCTTTATAGGAAGAAATAATTCCTTCAGAAATTAAAAAACCAACTACCATATCTTCAATGTAATTTGGTGTGCATACAACTGTTACGTATTCTTCACCATTTAATTTAATAGTAATAGGAGATTCTGTAACAATCTCATCAACTTGTTTTGAAAATGAGCCAGATTGATAGCGTACAATCGTATATGTCTCTTGCGTAAACTCCATATTAAATTCCCCTTTTATATGTATTTTTCTCCCACATTTATCATAAAACATTGAAAAAATAAAAACACCTATTAGCAGGGAAATCACAGATTATTTTGGTTATTATTGTATATGTACGATATAATAGAACTGTAGAATAGTGACATTTTCAAGCTTTCGTAGTTATACCTTATAACATCAAGAATCGACTTCATAAGAAAAGGATTTCAGCAGAGCGTTTCAAAAATATGTACAGTAACTTGTTTTTTGAAAACGGATTCATAAACGTGTTGTACAGTTGGTTGTAAGGAGTGGGGAAACTATGGCAGAACAGACAGTCCGTGTAACCGTTGATGGTAAAGAATTTGCTGCATCAGGTGAAAAGACGATACTACAATTATTTAACGAGAGTAACTTGGAACATCCTCAAATTTGTCATGTACCAGAAGTAGATCCAATTCAAACTTGTGATACATGTATTGTAGAAGTAGATGGGAAGTTAATGCGTGCTTGTTCAACGCAAATAGAGAACGGTATGCATATTGAAAGACAGTCGCAGCGCGCAAAAGAGGCGCAGACTGAGGCGATGGATCGAATATTAGAGAACCATTTATTGTATTGTACTGTTTGTGATAACAATAATGGTAACTGTAAAGTGCATAATACAGTGCATATGATGGAAATTGAAGAACAGAAATACCCGTATGAACCGAAAGTAAGTGCGTGTGAAGTGGACATGTCACATCCGTTTTACCGGTATGATCCCAATCAATGTATTGCTTGTGGACAGTGTGTAGAAGTATGTCAAAACCTACAAGTCAATGAAACTATATCGATTGATTGGAATTTAGACCGCCCGCGTGTTATTTGGGACAATGGTGTAAGTATAAATGACTCGTCTTGTGTGAGTTGTGGGCAATGTGTAACAGTTTGTCCATGTAATGCGTTAATGGAAAAAACAATGCTAGGTGAAGCTGGGTTTATGACAGGATTAAAACCAGATGTGTTAGATCCGATGATTGATTTTGTAAAAGATGTAGAGCCAGGA
Source organism: Bacillus toyonensis BCT-7112 (assembly GCF_000496285.1). Classification (GTDB taxonomy): domain Bacteria; phylum Bacillota; class Bacilli; order Bacillales; family Bacillaceae_G; genus Bacillus_A; species Bacillus_A toyonensis. The sequence goes on from NC_022781.1 coordinate 3,202,976, forward strand.
TATAGCAGTATTTTAGCAGTTTCAGAAGTGGAATCTGCGATGCGCAAGACGAAGGTTAAAAAGACGAAAACAGTTTGTACATTTTGCGGTGTAGGTTGCTCGTTTGAAGTGTGGACGAAAGACCGTCATATTTTAAAAGTACAACCTGTTTCAGATGCACCGGTTAATGGTATCTCTACATGTGTAAAAGGCAAATTTGGATGGGACTTTGTAAATAGTGAAGATCGCATTACAAAGCCATTAATTCGCCAAGGAGATATGTTTGTTGAAGCTTCTTGGGAAGAAGCTCTTGAAGTTGTTGCATCTAACATGCAGCATATTAAATCAGAATACGGCAGCGATGCATTTGGGTTTATTTCTTCTTCGAAAGTAACGAATGAAGAGAATTATCTTATGCAAAAACTAGCTCGTCAAATATATGGAACAAATAATGTAGATAACTGTTCCCGTTATTGTCAATCTCCAGCAACAGACGGCTTATTTAAAACTGTCGGTATGGGTGGGGATGCTGGAACAGTGAAAGATATCGCTGAAGCAGGTCTTGTTATTATCGTTGGTGCGAATCCGACAGAGGGACATCCTGTACTTGCGACGCGTGTGAAACGTGCTCATAAATTACACGAACAAAAATTAATTGTAGCAGACCTTCGTAAACATGAAATGGCTGAGCGTGCGGATATATTTGTTCATCCGAGTCAAGGAACTGATTATGTATGGCTTGCTGGTATTACGAAATATATTATCGATCAAGATTGGCATGATAAAAAGTTCTTAGCTGAAAATGTAAAGAACTTTGATGAATATAGCAAAATGTTAGAAAAGTATTCGCTTGATTACACAGAAGAAATTACGGGGATTTCTAAAGAGAACCTGAAAGAAATGGCTCGTATGGTATATGAAGCAGACGGTACTTGTGTACTTTGGGGAATGGGTGTAACTCAAAATACAGGTGGTAGTACAACTTCAGCTGCAATTTCAAATTTATTACTTGTTACGGGTAACTACCGTCGTCCTGGTGCAGGTGCATACCCATTAAGAGGACATAATAACGTACAAGGCGCTTGTGATATGGCGACCTTACCGAATTGGCTTCCAGGTTATCAAGCGGTATCTGATGATACGCTCCGTGCTAAATTTGAAAAAGCGTACGGTACGACGATTCCGAAAGAGCCAGGATTAAATAATATTGCAATGTTACTTGCGGCGGAAGAAGGAAAACTGCGCGGTATGTATGTTATGGGTGAAGAAATGGCTTTAGTAGATTCAAATGCGAACCATGTGCAACATATTTTAGAGAATTTAGATTTCCTTGTTGTTCAAGATATGTTCTTATCAAAAACAGCTCGTTTTGCTGATGTTATTTTACCGGCAGCACCGAGCTTAGAAAAAGAAGGGACGTTTACGAATACAGAACGTCGTATTCAAAGATTATATGAAGTATTGAAGCCGCTTGGTGATTCAAAACCAGACTGGTGGATTTTACAAAAAGTAGCTCGTGCACTAGGCGGAGATTGGAATTATGAAAACCCAAGTGAGATTATGGATGAAATAGCATCGCTTGCACCGTTATATTCTCAGGCAACATATGATCGTTTAGAAGGATGGAATAGTTTATGTTGGGGTAGCCATGATGGTAGCGATACACCGCTATTATATGTAGATGGATTTAACTTCCCAGATAAACTTGCTCGTTTATCATTAGATGAATGGGTACCACCAGTTGTGGCGCCGGATGAGTATGATTTACTATTAAATAATGGTCGTATGCTAGAGCATTTCCATGAAGGGAATATGACGAATAAGTCGGCTGGTATTTTATCTAAAGTATCTGAAGTATTCGTTGAAATTTCACCTGAACTTGCTAAAGAGCGTAATGTGAAAGATGGTGGTCTTGTAGAATTATCATCGCCGTTCGGAAAGATTAAAGTACAAGCACTTGTTACAGACCGTGTAACGGGAAATGAGTTATATTTACCAATGCATGCGACAGTAAATGAAGAGGCTATTAATATTTTAACAGGAACAGCGACAGACATTTATACGTGTACACCAGCTTATAAACAAACGATGGTGAAACTGCGCGTATTACGTGAAAAAGGAAATCGTCCATTACCATCTTCAAACCCGCGAGATAAAAAACGCCATCCACAAAATGGTGTTGAAATTCAGCAAAAGTGGCAAAGAAAACAATACGTATCACTTGTGGACTAGGGGGCGGAGATAGTGGCAAAAGAAATTACGTTAATTAAAAAGAAAGTTGTAACAGAAGAAGAGAAGAAACAGCAATTAGCAGAGGAACTGTTCACGGAGTTAGCGAATAACCGTGAAGCAGTCGAGGAAACGATGCAATTACTAGCGCAATTACAGAAAGCTGGTATTTTAGATGCGGCAATTAGTTTACTTGCTGCGAAAGAAGATGTTTCGAAAATTGCTGTTGAGCAATTAAATCGTGAACCAGTGAAAAATGCACTGAACAATATGATGGGGGCAGGAGAGGCTTTATCTTCAGTTGACCCAGAGGTAACAAAACAAATCACATCGAGTTTAGTTACTGGATTGCAATTTGCAACAGATGAATTAAATAGTGGTAAAAAAACAAAAGTGATGGATTTCTTTAAAGTATTAAAAGATCCAGATATCAATAGAGCAATTACATTCGGTTTTAGCTTTTTGAAAGCATTTGGGCAAGGATTAGAGAAAAAATAGAGTAGATGAAAAAGTGATGGGAAATAGCCATCACTTTTTTCATTGTATGTATAAGAGTGTTCATGTTAAGCGGAATATATTATTATTAAAAAGATGGATTAGAAATGGAAATGTGGAATCCATCTCAAATATCGTTTTAGAATGTGGAGGAATATATGCAACACCGTAAAAGACTATCTATACCAGGAGTAATGAGCCATTCCTTTCAAACAGTAAAATTTGCTTTTTGGAATGTATTAACCTTTCAACTTGCTTATAAATTGTTAGCAGCGATTGTGTTTGTTCCACTGTTTGGGATCATTTTTAATAAATTATTGTATTTTGGTGGTTACGCAAATGCGACAAATGATGAATTATTAGCATTTTTGAAAACACCATACGGCATTTTGGCAATCGTAATTTTATCCTTGTTAGCACTGTTTCTTATCTTTACGGAATTTGCGGTGCTTATTATTATTTCGTATTTCGCTCATAAAAGACAAAAGGTGAAATTACGCCCGATTTTATATAAAACCGTAACGTACTTACCTACGCTTTTCACATATTGCTTACCAGGATTTATTTTATATGCTGTCGTATTATTACCTCTTTTAAAAATGGGATATGAAACGGCATTAATTCCGCAAATCCAAATTCCTAACTTTATTACAGGAGAACTGTTTAAAACGACGATGGGACAAGTAGGCTATTACACGTTCTTTGCCGTAGTTGCGTATTTGAACCTTCGCTGGATTTTCGTTCTACCTATTGTCGTTTTAGAACAAAAGCCGTTTCGCACAGCAGCGCGTAAAAGTGCAGCTTTAGTAAAAGAAAGCTTTTTTAAAGTACTATTCTTTTTAGTAGGATTTTTCATTTCAATAGGGATTGTTTATATTTTGTTTTTTGGAATATATTTATTGTGCCTATGGGGTGTGTATGAATTTACAAACCCGGAAGGAACATTTGCGTTATTAGCCGAATCAACGATTTCTGTATTCCTAACAAGTACATTGTATTTATTTAGCTTTATTGTGACACCATTTTATATTATGGCTATAACAAGATTGTACTTACAAAAGGTTCCGGTTGAAGATGTGTTATTAGAAGAAGGATTAGATTATTCGAAAACGAAAGCAGATAAATGTTTCTTTCAAAAACATCGCTGGAAATTTATTAGTGTATATATTGTAGGGATTATTACGGCCGGAATGGTCGTTGCCTTCATTGTAACGTTTATTTCAAATTCGTATAAAGAACCGATTATTATGGCGCACCGCGGATATATATCAAAAGGGGTAGAAAATACGAAAGAAGCTGTGCAAGGTGCTATTGATGCAAAAGCAGACTACGCTGAAATAGATGTATTACAAACGAAAGACGGTGAGCTAGCGGTTATACATGACTTGAAGTTAAAACGTCTTGCAAATGCCAATGTGCATGTGTCAGATTTAACGATGGATGAATTAAGACAGCTTACTCTTAGTCAAGATGGATTTTCAGGACAAATAAGTACACTTGATGAAATCATTAAGCTTGCAAAGGGGAAAATCAAACTCAATATTGAAGTGAAGCTTCATGGGGGCGAAAAAGACTTTGTAAATAAAGTATTAAAAGCGATTAAAGATAATGAATTTGAGAAGCAATGTGTAATTCAAACGTTACACTATCCACTCATTAAAGAGTTTAAGCGTGCAAATTCAGATATAAAAGTAGGATATATACTGTATGCAAGTAGAGCTAACTTAAAGAATGTAAAAGCTGACTTTTATGTAGCAGAAGAATACATGTTAAATAAGAAATTAGTAAAAGAAGCAAGGAAGTTAAATAAGCCAATTTACGTATGGACAGTAAATGATATGGAGAGTTTAAAGGCATATTATAAGTTAAACGTAGATGGTATCATTACCGATTATCCTGAAGATGCACGTGAAACAATTAAGGAGTTAAAAGAGCAAGAAGCGGAAGAAAGTGATCTGTTTGATAAAATTACTGAAACAACAGATGATTTGTTTTCAAAGTTATTTATAAGTTATCCAGCTGCTGGCTAAATGCCAGCAGCTGTTTTTTGTAAAAAGAATATATTTCTAAAATATTGTGTAAAGTAATAACTGTATATGTATACGTCTTCATTTGGAGTTTTTACATTGTTATATTATTGTCAAATAATAAATGATTACTGCTTATTTTGAAGGGATATAATAAAAATAGAGTAATAGATAATGAAATAGAACGAACTTCCTAATAGAATCAATGTTTTATATATTTACACTATTCTAAATATATAAACTTTAGAAAAATGATATGTTAGCGTTTTCATAACTTTTAAGTTATGCTAGAATAAGGACATAAGTTATTAATTATTACAAAAAGAAAAAAGACTTTCTTTTTTCTGTTAATTATAAGGGGGCATTTCATTATGCGTATTGGGGTACCAGCAGAAATTAAAAACAACGAAAACCGTGTGGCAATGACACCAGCTGGTGTTGTACATTTAATTCGTAACAATCACGAAGTATTTATTCAAAAGGGTGCAGGTTTAGGATCTGGTTTCACAGATGCTCAGTATGTTGAAGCTGGAGCAAAAATTGTTGATACAGCTGAAGAAGCTTGGAACATGGAAATGGTTATGAAAGTTAAGGAACCAATTGAAAGCGAATACAAACACTTCAGTGAAGGTTTAATCTTATTCACATACTTACACTTAGCTCCAGAACCAGAATTAACAAAAGCTTTAATCGAGAAGAAAGTAGTAGCTATTGCGTACGAAACAGTACAATTAGAAAACCGTTCATTACCATTACTTGCACCTATGAGTGAAGTAGCTGGTCGTATGGCTGCACAAATTGGTGCACAGTTCCTTGAGAAAAACAAAGGCGGTAAAGGTATCTTACTTGCAGGTGTTCCAGGGGTTAAACGTGGTAAAGTAACAATTATCGGTGGTGGACAAGCTGGTACAAATGCTGCTAAAATTGCAGTTGGACTAGGTGCGGATGTAACAATCATCGACTTAAGTGCAGAACGTCTTCGTCAATTAGATGACATTTTCGGAAACCAAGTAAAAACTTTAATGTCTAATCCTTACAATATTGCAGAAGCTGTAAAAGAGTCTGATCTTGTAATTGGTGCAGTATTAATCCCAGGTGCAAAAGCGCCAAAACTTGTAACAGAAGAAATGATTAAGTCAATGGAACCGGGTTCTGTTGTTGTAGATATCGCGATTGACCAAGGTGGTATTTTCGAAACAACTGACCGTATTACAACTCATGATAACCCAACTTACGAAAAACACGGTGTTGTTCATTATGCAGTTGCAAACATGCCAGGTGCGGTTCCACGTACATCAACTCTTGCATTAACAAACGTAACAGTACCATATGCAGTACAAATTGCTAACAAAGGCTACAAAGCTGCTTGCCTAGGCAACACTGCATTATTAAAAGGTATTAACACATTAGATGGCTATGTAACATTTGAAGCTGTTGCAGAAGCTCACGGTGTAGAGTACAAAGGTGCTAAAGAATTATTAGAAGCAGAAACAGTATCTTGCTAATAGAAGCATTATACAAAACAAAATCGAACAATATATAAAACAACATGATAAGAGCTAAGAGATAATACCTCTTAGCTCTTCTTGGCAAAAGGGGGCATTCATCGTGGCCAACCTATTTAAAAAGAAATCCGTTACGCAATTGTTAGGGGAAAGTAAAAGTAAAACTTTAACGAAAACGCTAGGGGCATTCGACCTAACAATGCTAGGAATTGGTGCGATAATTGGTACAGGAGTTCTAGTATTAACTGGATTAGTAGCAGCAAGAGATGCTGGTCCAGCAGTTATTTTTTCATTTATGATTGCAGCAATTGTTTGTGGATTTGCAGCTTTATGTTATGCGGAAGTTGCATCTACACTCCCTGTTTCAGGTAGTGTGTACACATATTCGTATGCAACAATTGGTGAGTTTGTTGCTCATTTAATGGGATGGACATTGTTATCCGTATATGTCGTAACGACTGCCGCAGTAGCTGGCGGATGGACGGGTTATTTCAATAATTTAGTGAGTGGATTGGGACTTGAAATCCCAAAAGCATTGCTAACGATTCCAGCGCAAGGTGGTATGGTAAACTTACCGGCAGTTATCGTTACGTTAGTGATAACTTGGTTATTATCACGAGGTACAAAAGAAAGTAAGCGTGTGAATAACATAATGGTATTAATTAAAATTGGTATTGTTGTTTTATTCATTGCAGTTGGTGTATTCTACGTGAAACCAGAAAACTGGATACCATTTGCACCTTACGGTTTAAGTGGAGTGTTCGCAGGGGGAGCAGCAGTATTCTTTGCTTTCTTAGGATTTGATGCATTAGCAACTTCTGCTGAAGAAGTAAAAAATCCGCAACGTGATCTACCAATTGGTATTATTGCCTCGTTAGTTATTTGTACAATCATTTATGTTGTAGTTTGTCTCGTTATGACAGGTATGGTTTCTTATAAGGAATTAGATGTACCTGAAGCTATGGCATATGTGTTAGAAGTTGTAGGACAAGATAAAGTGGCTGGTGTAATTGCTATTGGAGCTGTAATCGGTATTATGGCTGTAATTTTCGCTTACATTTATGCGACAACACGTGTATTCTTCGCAATGAGCCGTGACGGTTTATTACCAAAATCTTTTGCGAAAATTAACAAGAAGACTGAAGCGCCAACATTTTCAGTTTGGTTAACAGGAATTGGTAGTGCTTTAATTGCTGGATTTATCGATTTAAAAGAATTGTCGAATTTAGCGAATATTGGAGCGTTATTAACATTCGCCATGGTTGGTGTAACTGTTATCATTCTTCGTAAAACGCATCCGAAATTACAGCGTGGATTTATGGTACCACTTGTACCGATCTTACCGATTATTTCAATTGCATGTTGTCTATTCTTAATGGTAAATTTACCATTAACAACATGGATATACTTCGGTATTTGGTTAGCAATTGGAGTAGTTGTATACTTTGTTTATTCGAAAAAACATAGTCATTTAAAAGACGATGGAAGTTCGCAGGATAATTTAGATCAAGCTAATTAAAGGGATATAAAATAGTAAGCCTTGTGCGTCTAGGGAGCGCACAAGGCTTTTTCTTTTGGATAAGGAAGGAAATAAATGTTAAATTGTCGAATTTTTATGTCGGAATATGAAAAAAGGGGAGGAAGAGGAATGCTAGAAACGAAAGTGGTTGTTGGAGCAGAGGAGTATAATAATAACCCTGGTTGGTTACATACGAATGAAGAAGAATTAAATTTATTGCGAAGAGAAACTTGGCTTGATAAATTTCAACCTAATTCTTTATCAGCAATTTTAGCGGAACATGTATGGGAGCATTTATCGTACGAAGAAGGAATCGAAGCTGCAAAAATTTGTTATGAGTTTTTAACGGAGGGTGGATATATTCGTTGTGCAGTGCCAGATGCATTTTTCCCAGATGAAGAATATCAGCAAGGTGTACAAGTAGGTGGACCAGGGCCATTAGATCATCCAGCAGCAAGTCATAAAATCGTTCATAACTATAAAACAATCACGTCCATGTTTGAATCGGCAGGTTTTCAAGTTAGGACTTTAGAATACTGTGATGAGAATGGTAAGTTTCATTATAATGATTGGAATGAGAAAGATGGTTTTATTTATCGCTCGAAACGTTTTGATCATAGAAATCAAGATGGTACATTAGAATTTGCTTCGTTAATTGTGGATGCAGTGAAACTTTAATCAGTGGGGGTTCTTTATCTCCTGCTGATTATTAGCCTTCAACAATCGGGCTTTTACGGGTAGCTAATGTAGGGGAAATAAGAGAAGGATGCACGATAGTTTTCGTGCATCCTTTTTGTATGAAGAGTATGATAGGTGCGGAGAATATTGATATGTATATGTTGAAATGTGAATGGAATTGTCAAAAAAATCTTTCGGATTTTATTGACACATATGAGTAGGCGCTCATATAATAAAAGTATAAGATATATGAACAGTTGTTCATATGTTCAATTAAAGAGGTGAGCTATAATGGCTGAAAATAAAGTAGAAACACCGCAGGAAACTTGTTCTCAAACGGTAATTCATGAGGAAGTCGTGAATCAAGTGAAGCAAACAATTCCGACTGATGAAAGTTTAAGTAAAGTAGCAGAACTATTTAAAGTATTAGGTGACCGTACGCGTACGAGAATATTACATGCATTATTTGAAGCTGAAATGTGCGTTTGTGATTTAGCTTATTTATTAGGAATGACACAATCGTCTATTTCACATCAGCTACGTGTGTTAAAGCAAGCGAAACTTGTAAAGAATCGTAAAGAAGGAAAGGTCGTTTATTATTCGTTAGCTGACCAGCACGTAATTCATATCTTCGAGCAAGCGTTTGAACACGTAAACGAGGAAGAATAAAAACGCGAGGAGGGAGAACGATGGCAGAAGCATTAGTGAAAAAGAAACTGATGTTAGAAGGTTTAGATTGTGCGAACTGTGCAATGAAAATTGAAAAAGGCGTTGGGAATATAGAAGGAGTAAATTCTTGCTCTGTAAACTTTGCAACAAAGACGATGGTTTTAGAAACAGCACAAAATAAAGAAAATGAAGTTGTGACAGAAGCAAAACAGCTTGTTACAAAGTTAGAACCACATATTAAAGTGCAAGAAGAGCAAAAAAATAAAGCTGCAAAAGAAGTTTTTATATTAGAAGGTTTAGATTGCGCGAACTGTGCAATGAAGATTGAAAATAAAGTTAAGGAAATGCCGACAGTTTCAGAAGCAACTGTTGATTTCGTATCAAAGAAATTACGAGTAGAAGTTGCGAATAAAAGAGAGTTAGAATCGACTGTAGAAGATATAAAGAATGTCGTTCAAAAGTTAGAACCAGATGTGAAAGTTGTTCGTGAAGAAAAGAGCGGCCATGACCACGGACATAGTCACGACCATGGTGAAGCAAATGTGAAAAAGATGATAGGGCGATTAGTAGTCGGTGGAATTTTGACAGGAATTGCTGCCTTAGCTGATTTACCACAAATGATAACAATTCCATTATTCGTCCTTGCGTATTTATTAATAGGTGGAGATATCGTTTGGAGAGCGGTAAGAAACATAACTCGCGGCCAAGTATTCGATGAAAACTTTTTAATGGCAATTGCAACTGTAGGAGCTTTTGCAATTCAACAATATTCAGAAGCTGTTGCGGTAATGCTATTTTATCAAGTAGGGGAACTATTCCAAAGTATTGCAGTAAATCGCTCTCGAAAATCAATTACTTCATTAATGGATATTCGCCCTGATTATGCGAATGTAAAGGTTGGAAATGAAACGAAACAAGTATCACCGGAAGATGTACAAATCGGCGATTATATTATCGTAAAACCGGGTGAGAAAGTACCATTAGACGGAAAAGTAGTCGAGGGAACATCAATGATGGATACTTCAGCACTTACAGGTGAATCTGTACCGCGTGAAGTAGAAGTTGGTAATGACGTATTAAGTGGTTTTGTAAACCAAAATGGTGTATTAACAATTGAAGTTACAAAAGAATTTGGTGAATCTACTGTATCAAAAATTTTAGATTTAGTTCAAAATGCAAGTAGTAAAAAAGCACCGACAGAAAACTTTATTACGAAATTTGCGCGCTACTATACTCCTGTTGTAGTTATTACAGCAGCGATCATGGCGTTTATTCCACCGCTTATTTTAGAAGGTGCTACATTCTCCGAGTGGATTTATAGAGCGTTAGTATTCTTAGTTATCTCTTGTCCATGTGCGTTAGTCGTATCCATTCCTCTTGGATTCTTTGGAGGTATCGGTGGTGCATCCAAAAGTGGGATTTTAGTAAAAGGAAGTAACTATTTAGAAGCATTGAATGATGTGAAATATATCGTCTTTGATAAAACAGGTACATTAACAAAAGGTGTCTTTAAAGTTACAAAAATGGAGCCAAGTGAAGGTACTACTAGTGAAGGACTGTTAGAGTATGCAGCGTTTGCAGAAGTATATTCAAATCATCCAATTGCACAATCTATTCGAAATGCATATGGAAAATCAATCGATGAAAATGCTATTGAAGACTATAGTGAAATTTCTGGTCATGGTACAGTTGTAAAAGTACAAGGAAAAGAAATTTTTGCAGGTAATGCTAAATTAATGAGAAAAGAAAATATTGAATTTAAGCAACCAGAAACAGTAGGTACATTAGTTCACGTTGCTGTAGATGGTAAATACGCAGGTTATATTGTTATCTCAGATGAGGTAAAAGAGGATTCAAAACAAGCGATTCAAAAGTTAAAAGAACTAGGTATCAAGAAGACAGTGATGTTAACTGGGGATGCAAAAGCAGTTGGTGAAGCTGTTGGAAAAGAATTAGGTTTAGATGAAGTTCACGCAGAACTACTACCACAACAAAAAGTAGAAGAGATTGAAAAAATTGATGCGGCTAAGCGTGGAAAAGAAAAAGTTGCTTTCGTTGGTGATGGTATTAACGACACGCCAGTATTAGCACGAGCGGACGTTGGTATTGCTATGGGTGGCTTAGGATCGGATGCAGCGATTGAAGCTGCAGATATCGTTATAATGACTGATGAACCTTCAAAAATTGCAACAGCTGTTAAAATTGCAAAACGCACAAGAAGTATTGTATGGCAAAATATTATATTTGCATTAGGTGTAAAAGGATTAGTTTTATTACTTGGTGCTTTTGGTATAGCGACAATGTGGGAAGCTGTTTTCTCAGATGTGGGTGTGACGTTAATTGCAGTATTAAATGCAATGCGTGTACTACGAGTGAAAGATTTATAAAAAGAGGGCGCAATTGCGTCCTCTTTTTTATCGGTTATTTTGTTGAAAGTGACTCAATAAAATAATATCAAATATTATTTTAGTTTTTAATAACGTAATATTAAATTTTACAAATAAAAAATATTCACCTTGTTATTTTAATATATTTTTTACAAATATTCATATAGTATTGAAAAAACAGAGAAGGAGGAAACTTCTCTGTTTATTTTTGTATGTTTTTTTCAACTTGTTCACGAACAGTTTGAATATAATTCATTTTATGATCCCAGCATTCTTGGCTTAAATCGACAGGATACTCTTCGGGGTTTAAAGTTCGCATGTATTCTTCCCAAAATAGAGCGAGACTCTGTTCGTTATACTTTTGAATATCTAATATACTTGGTAGTTCGTATGTTCTTTCACCGTTAACGAAAATGTCTTTATGCAGTTCACGTGCTTCAAAGTTTGTTACGAATTTACTTATGTATGTGTGAACAGGGTGGAACATTTTTAAGCGTTCTTCTTTTTCAGGCTCTTCAGAATCTAACGCAATATAATCGCCTTCAGCATGATTATTAACCCTGTTGACTATACGATAAATTCGTTTAAGCCCTGGAGTTGTAATCTTTTCAGGGTTAGATGAAATTTTAATCGTGTCATTTAATTTCCCGTCAGTATCTTCAATCGCAACTAGTTTGTAAACAGCCCCTAATGCTGGTTGCTCAAAGGATGTAATTAATTTTGTTCCAACACCCCATACATCAATTTTTGCTCCTTGAGATTTAAGGTGCATAATTGTGTATTCATCTAAATCGCTAGAAGCGATAATTTTTGTATTTGTAAACCCAGCTTCATCTAGTAATATTCTTGCTTTTTTAGACAAATAAGCCATATCACCACTATCAAGACGAATGCCATAGAAATCAATACGATCTCCAAATTCTTTTGCAACACGAATCGCATTTGGAACACCAGATTTTAATGTGTCATATGTATCGACGAGAAAAACACATTTTTTGTGAGTTTCAGCGTATTTTTTAAACGCGACATATTCATCGCGATACGCTTGAACGAAAGAGTGAGCATGTGTGCCGGCTACAGGTATCCCGAAGCGTTTTCCAGCACGAACGTTGCTTGTAGATGAGAAACCGCCAATAAAGGCAGCACGTGTTCCCCAAAGGGCAGCATCAAATTCATGAGCACGTCTTGTGCCAAACTCTAAAAGTTCATCGTTATTTGCAGCATGCTTCATACGAGCAGCTTTTGTTGCAATTAATGTTTGGTAATTCACAATGTTTAAAAGGGCAGTTTCAATAATTTGTGCTTCACCGAGTGGTGCATCAACACGTAATAAAGGCTCGTTATTGAATACAACTTCACCTTCTTGCATACTACGAATGACCCCAGTGAATTTCATATTTTGTAAATAATGAAGGAATTCTTCTTCAAATTGTAATTCTGCTAAATAAGCGATATCGCTCTCGGTAAAACTGAAATTTTCTATGTACTCTACAATTTTTTCAAGACCAGCAAAAACAGCGTAGCCATTCTCAAATGGAAGCTTTCGAAAATATAAATCAAAAACAGAACGGCGATTATGAATACCATCTTTCCAATATGTATAAGCCATGTTGATTTGATATAAATCTGTATGTAAGGCATAACTATCGTCTTTATAATAATTCATTGCGAAAACACCTCCGTAATTTGGTTATAGTATACCAATTTTACGACGTTCGTAGCAAAGAAGAGATATTGATGTGAAGTCAAGAGAGAAAAAAATGAAATAATGCATATTTTTTAGAAAATTAACATTTATCAATTTATATTTCTTTAAATTTTATGTATTATTAGAGTAATGGGGGTAATGAGAATGGAGGAGGACAATGCAACAAACATTAGAAAAAATAGGCAAACAAGTCTTTTATAAACGGCTACAGCAAAAAATGACACAAGAAGAATTATGTCAGGGCATTTGTTCTGTCTCATACTTAAGTAAGATCGAAAATGGAAAGATCGAAGCATCAGAAGAAATTCTACAATTGCTCTGCGCAAGATTAGAGATTGCTGTAACGGATTTAAGAGATGTAGAAGAAGATGTGAAGGGGAAGCTGGATGAATGGTTGAATGCACTAGTTCATTTGGATAAGCAACAAGTAGAACGCATATATGAAGAGTTGCAAGGTGAAATGAAGCATGTTTTGGATTTTGAAATTATAAATTATTATAAACTGCTGTATACACGTTATTTAATGATGAAGCGGGATCTCCCTGCTGTTGAAGAAGAATTGGACGGATTGAAGAAAGTGTATAAGAAATACTCGCCTTTTCAGAAGATGTTATATACGTATAATAAGGCATTATTATATTCTGTGCAGTACAAATATACGCAAGCGTTAGAGTATTTGTTAAAAACAGAATCGATGGCGAAAGAGTTAGGATATTATGAAACAGGAATATATTATAATTTAGCATTGACATATAGTCAGATGGAAATAGATCATATGACATTATACTTTGCTAATGTGGCATTAGAAGGTTTTAAAAGCGAATATAAATTTAGAAATATAATTAATTGTAAGTTTTTAATTGCGTTTAGTTATACTAGAAAAAAACAATATAATGAAGCTATGGAAATCTATAATCATATCATAAGAGAAGCAACTTCTTTTGCTGATAAAGATAATATTCTTTCTATTGCTTTAAATAATATTGGTTATCTGTACTACCGACAAAAAAATTATGCCAAGGCGAAAGAGTATTATATAGAATGCTTAAAATATAAAAAAGAAGAGGATATGAATTATATTGATGCCATGTATGAGCTCTCGTTGCAGTGTATTCAATTAGGAGAACTTGAGGAAGCGGCTGAATGGATTGAAAAAGGTATCCTTGCTGCAAGGAAAGATGAGAGATACAAAGGGATGTTATATTTATTGTTAAATTTAAGATATAAATATTTTGAAGAAAGAGACCTCTATAAAAAATTTCTAGAAACAGAAGTAGTTCCTTTCTTTAAAACAGAGGAAAATATAAAAGATTTAAAGAAAGTATACTTAGAACTAGCTGAATACTTAGAAGAATGCTCAGATTTTAAAGAAAGTAATCGCTATTATAAATTAGCAATTACTTTATTAGAAGAATAAAGAGGAGGGATAGTATGAAAAAGTTAATTGCAGGAACATTTGTGGTTATGGCAATTGCAGCTGTAGTATTGGATATTCAGTATGCTTGGAAGCCGGATACTCTAGGGCAAGAAGCTAAAACAGTTGAACAAATTAATTTATAAAAAAAACCCTTTCCTAACGGAAAGGGTTTTTTCAATATTTGTTCCTCAAAATTCTACAAAACTTGAGAAAATAATTATTTGAATTTTTAGTATATTAATAGTGGAAACATAATGCTAATATGAAACTACTCTTTTTCAAAAAAATTTTTATTAGGGGGAAGGTTCATGAAAAAGAAAAGTTTAGCGTTAGTGTTAGCGGCAGGAATGGCAGTTACTACATTTGGAGGGACAGGCTCTGCGTTTGCAGATTCAAAAAATGTGCTCTCTACGAAGAAGTACAATGAGACAGTGAAGTCGCCTGAGTTTATTTCTGGTGATCTAACTGGAGCAACTGGCAAGAAAGCGGAATCTGTTGTGTTTGATTATTTAAATGCAGCAAAAGGTGATTATAAGCTAGGGGAAAAGAGTGCGCAAGATTCTTTCAAAGTGAAACAAGTGAAAAAAGATGCTGTAACTGATTCAACAGTAGTACGTATGCAACAAGTTTACGAAGGAGTACCTGTATGGGGTTCTACTCAAGTAGCTCACGTAAGTAAAGATGGTTCTTTAAAAGTATTGTCTGGAACAGTTGCACCTGATTTAGACAAGAAAGAAAAGTTGAAAAATAAAAATAAGATTGAAGGCGCAAAAGCGATTGCAATCGCGCAGCAAGATTTAGGTGTAACACCGAAATATGAGGTAGAACCAAAAGCGGACTTATATGTATATCAAAACGGTGAAGAAACAACATATGCATACGTTGTAAATCTAAACTTCTTAGATCCAAGCCCAGGAAACTACTACTATTTCATTGAAGCAGACAGCGGCAAAGTGTTAAATAAATATAATAAACTTGATCATGTAACAAATGAAGATAAGTCACCAGTTAAGCAAGATGCTCCTAAACAGGAAGCAAAAGCTGCTGCAAAGCCAGTAACAGGAACGAATAAAGTGGGAACTGGTAAAGGTGTATTAGGAGATACGAAATCGCTTAATACAACGTTATCTGGGTCATCTTACTACTTGCAAGATAATACGCGCGGGGCAACAATTTTCACATATGATGCGAAAAACCGTTCAACATTACCGGGAACATTATGGGCAGATGCAGATAATGTTTTCAATGCAGCGTATGATGCAGCAGCAGTAGATGCTCATTTCTATGCTGGTAGAACATATGATTATTATAAAGCTACATTTAATAGAAACTCTATTAATGATGCAGGAGCACCATTAAAATCAACAGTTCATTACGGAAGTAAGTATAATAATGCATTCTGGAACGGTTCACAAATGGTATACGGAGATGGTGATGGTGTAACATTCACTTCATTATCTGGTGGAATTGATGTAATTGGTCACGAATTAACGCATGCTGTTACGGAAAATAGCTCGGATTTAATTTATCAAAATGAATCAGGAGCGCTAAATGAAGCAATTTCTGATATCTTTGGTACTTTAGTAGAATACTATGATAATCGTAATCCAGATTGGGAAATTGGTGAAGATATTTACACGCCTGGTAAAGCAGGAGATGCACTTCGCTCTATGAGTGATCCAGCGAAATATGGTGACCCAGACCATTATTCTAAGCGTTACACTGGTACTAGTGATAACGGTGGGGTTCATACGAACAGTGGTATTATTAACAAGCAAGCTTATTTATTAGCAAATGGCGGTACGCATTCTGGTGTAACTGTAACTGGTATTGGTAAAGATAAATTAGGTGCGATTTACTACCGTGCAAATACACAGTATTTCACGCAATCTACTACATTTAGTCAAGCTCGTGCTGGTGCAGTACAAGCTGCAGCGGATTTATATGGTGCTAGCTCTGCAGAAGTAAATGCAGTGAAGCAATCATTTAGTGCTGTTGGTGTAAACTAAGGATTTAAGGGATAGATATTAATAAAATACTTCAAAAATAAAGAAGGAGCATAGGCTCCTTCTTTATTTTTTTCTCCATTTTTTCCACAAATAGAACAATCCAATGCAACCTGCGATTGTTACAATCCACTTCGCTTCATTTGTTCCGTTCATAACATGATATGCCGAATATACTTCAATCAATAAGGCCGGTATTTTACCTATTGTACTGGCAATACTGAAGGAGAGTAATGACATTTTCCCTAGAGCTGCAAATAAAGTCACGATAATTGATGGGATGAAAGGTATAAATCGAAACGATAGAACGAGTAGAAAGGCCTCTCTACCTTCTACATAAAGAAGACGCTCTACCTTTGGATACTTATTTACTTTATCGTGAGTGAACTTTTGAAGGCCTATGCGATAAATATAAAACGAGATAATAGCGCCTAATGCTTCGCCTGCGATCGAAATGAGTGTGCCATTTGTAACGCCAAATAGCTGTATATTAATGGCGGTTAAAAAGATGCTAGGGATAAAACCTAAAAGACTGATGATGATATTGATTAAGATACTAAGTGGAATTGCGATTGAATAGTATTCTGTTAGGAAATTTTGAATCGTTTCTGCCATATTATAAAATCCTTTATCTTTTTTTGCATTACACCATATTTCGAATGGATAGGCAAGGAGAAATTTACATAATGTAGAAAACGTTGACAGAACGGCATTTGTATACGGTATATAGGTATTGGGTATACAAAAAAGGGGGTATATTTTAATTTGTTGAAAAACACTACATAAACCTTGTTTTTAAAGGGTTTATGTAGTGTTTTAAATGGTATTTTAATTCGGGAAATAATTAGAAAATCACAGGGGTATATTTTAAAGTAGGTGAAAAATAGTGGTTTGATGAAGATAGAGTGGTAAACATAGCAAAATAGCTGAAGGGTTTAAAAAATGTATGTGTTTTTTCGTTGTGAAATTGACTTTTAGTGAAGTTACGATAATAATCATGGAAGAGGTGATATGATGAAACGAATAAGTAGTCTTTTCTTCAGTAGTTTACTGGCATTGATGCTGATCTTAAGTGGATGTGCAGGAAAAGAACAAAAAACTGAGAAACAAACAGGGAATCAAGGTACGTCAGTAGAAAAAATTAGTGATAATATTTTAGATGAAATGGAAGGGCCGCCTAAAAATGGTCATACGATTGAAAGGCATGTAGGTAAATCAGAAGAGGATTTGAAGAATCGTTTGAAGACAGATAAAGTATCAGCGGCAAGTACATATTATGATAAAGAAACAGCGACGAAAGCTGTAAAAGATAGTTTGAAGCAACATGATAAAGAAATTCAAGATTGGTTAAAAAATTCTAAAGAGGCTCGTCTCGTATTAAATACAACTCATTCATTCCCGGTCGGGAAAACGGTAATAAAGAAAAATATGAATGTAAAAGATAAGTTAGTAAAAACTGTTACTGTTTTAGCGAGAGATAAGTCAGGAGATTTAGGATATAAGATTATTACTTCTTATCCATCTGACAAATAAGAAGGGGGAGTACATATGTATACGACATTACAATACTTTCTTAAATCATACTGTACGTTAAGTATTCATGAGGATGAAATAGTAAGCGTGATGGCAGAGTTTATAGAGCAAGAAGATGAAGAAATTGTTTTGAAATTACGCGATGAATTAGTATATATGAAGAACAAGAACGCGTGGGAAGAAGCGTGCGTACTGGCTGCGAAGCAAGGGAATCGTATATGGTCTTTAGAAGAAACGAAGGATCATCTTGAAACTTTTTTACTATTACTGCAAAAGAAAAAGGCGTGAGTAGATCACGCCTTTTTCTTTATGCTTTTTGAAATTTGTCCGTTTGATAGTATCTCATTGTTTTGGGGCACTTTTATATACGCTTTTTGAAATTTGTCCATTTGATAGTACTTCGCCGTTTTGTGTTACTTTTTTATACGTAACCGCTGTTATTTTATCATTAGTTCTACTAATTACTTGAGAAGAAACTTCAACATTTTTACCAGTATTTGTACCGAAAATGCGTGTAGTAATACTCCCTCCATTTGAAAATGCTTGAATATAAATATGATTACCTGTATTGTTTTTAAATTTTAAATCCGGACCATAGTCTGCCACTGCTGCATCTTGCCCAAGTGGTAAATAATTTACGGGCATAGAATGATTACTTCGAGAAACAATTCCTAAATCTGCCCTTAAAGCTGCGCTATATAAAGTACTACTGACTTGGCAAACGCCTCCGCCTGCACTTTGTATAACTTTACCTTGTGAATATACTGCGGCAGATTTATAACCATGTGCAGCATCAGTTACACCAACACGGCCATTAAAACTAAACGTTTCATCAGGTGCTACAATAACTCCACTTAAAGTATTAGCTGATTTATTTACGTTAAAGGATTGATTACCATTACGGCCAGCCATTGGAGTAGAGTACTCAGCAATGACTTCTTTAATTCCCATTTTCTGTATATCTTCTGTAGAACGTTCTGGTTTTATTAATGTAACCGGTAATGTAACATCTGATTTACCAGTAGTAATAGCTTCGTTTGTTAAATCGCGTAGTTTGCCTTTATCAATTTTTTCTCCGTTTTGACTTTGGCTAACATTTACAGTAGAGCCTTCAATACTTAATTCTGCATTAACAGGATTTTTTAATGTTTCATTATATTTATCTTTTATAAAGGTTTCATAAGCTGTTGTATTTAATTGTGGTGTTAATTTATAGTCACGTTTTAATTCATCGTTTTCAGCTTGCTTCCGCATTTTGTAACGACTCATTACGTTTCCTTCTTGTTCTTTAAAGATTTTGTTTACAATATCTTTCTCTTTATAATTTATACCTAAATCTTTCCATATGTAAGTTTGTTTATCATCTTGGAATATGTAGGTAAGAGATTTTTGATCTAATTCATTTATTTTTTGATTAATAATTGCTTGAATATCTGCTTTATTTTTTCCAGCAAGAGAAATACCTTCAAACGTAGTATTTGGTAATGCGGTGTTATTTAATTGATTATTTAATTTGGATACATATTGATATCCACCAATACCGCCTACACAAAGTAATATGCCCCCTGCAATTGCAGAACCGATCAGTATTTTACTTAGCTTCATTTATTTCCCCCCAGAAATTTGTGTATAAATATATGTATTACATTTTTTGTATAAAAATGATGAAAATAACAGTATGTAAGTTCTAGTATACTATTATTTCCACTGTGTGTGTAATGTTTTTATAAAAAATGTTACACTGTTGTAATAATTGTCTCTTTTTGTCACAATATGCATGAAAAATTTGTTGAAAATTATAATAAAAAGGCTGTCTAGAAAATCTAGCAGCCTTTTTATTATAATTTTTTATGCTCATTTTTATTCGTAACACCGAGATGTTCTTGAAGTGTTGTCGATATATTATTGACGCTTTTTTCGTTTGGAACGTAATAATAAATACCATCTATATATTTATCTGTACCTTCCACTTGAAATTTGTCCATTTTTAAACTTGAATCCATTGAATTTTTTGCAATTGTCATCATATCATCAAAAGTTAAATTTGTTTTTAAATCATTATCGACAGCATCTAGTAGGCCACCGATTTTATTAATGGAATTAAGAGATAGTGCTTTTTCGGCAATAGCTTCTAAAACAAGTTGTTGTCGTTGACCACGCATATAATCGCTATCGATGTGACGAGTTCTAGCTAGTGCAAGTGCCTCTTCTCCGTTTAAATGTTGACGTCCTTTTTTAAGATGAATTGCATTTGCTTCGTCTTTACTATTTTGTTCTGTAAACTCAACAGGAACATCGACAGTAATACCGCCAAGGGAATCAACGATTTTGATAAAGGATTTAAAGTTAAATTTTACGTAGTAGTCAACAGGAACGTCTAAAAAGTTCTCTACTGTATCAATCGTGCTGTCTACACCGCCGAATACGTGTGCATGTGTAATTTTATCGTATTTATCACGTGACTTAATGTAGACGCGTGAGTCACGTGGAATGCTTACAAGTTTAACGGATTTATCGTTTTTATTAATTGTTGCAAGTAATAGCGCATCCGTACGAGTTGCTTTTCCATAATTTTTTTCTCTAATATCACTTTCATCAACACCCATAATAAGTACGGAAATGTTATCAGTCATAGGTTTAACTGCTTTTTCACGTTTGTTGGATTTATCTCCTCGACCTAGTTCAGAATAAGCGTTATTTAAAATGGATTTTGCTTTACTGTATATATGGAAGGAGTAACCTCCTGCTCCAAGTGCTACAATTAGTAATGGAATAAGAAGGAACCAAAGTAGGCGTTTTTTCTTTGAGCGTCCTGTTTTGGCTCGCATATTGTTGTTTGTGTCGGATTTCATCATTTTTTCTCCTTTAAAACTATCAAAGTGTATACATCTAGGTGTATTAAAACACATAAAAAATATTTTACGCTAAATAAAAGCGATTGTACATGTATAAAAAATAGATGTCTTGATTATTTATCCCGCATTAACGGGCAGTAAAACTCCCACCTCAAAGTCCAGCGAATGCAAGGAAGTTAGGTGGGAGTTAACTGCCCGTAAAAGCCCGATTGGTGAAGGCTAATACTCAGAGGGGGATAGTCCCCTCTGAGTAAAGTTTCACTTTATAAGACACCTATTCGTTATTGTATACAAAAGATAGGGATAAGAAAATGATAAAATTTTACCTAATTACAACATAATACTTACGATAATTGCAGATAAAATACTAACGAGAGTAGCTCCATATAGTAATTTAAGCCCAAACCTTGCCACAACATTTCCTTGGTCTTCGTTTAACCCTTTTACTGCACCGGAAATAATTCCAATAGAAGAAAAGTTGGCAAAAGAAACGAGGAAAACAGAAATGATACCAACTGTACGGGGAGAAAGGCTATTGGAAATTTTACTAAGATCCATCATTGCTACAAATTCATTCGTTACAAGCTTCGTTGCCATAATGCTACCAGCTGCGACAATTTCAGAACTTGGTACACCGATAAGAAATGCAATAGGTGCAAATACGTAGCCGATTAATTGCTGAAAAGTGATGCCGAATATAATGAGGAATAGGTCATTAATGCAGCTAATCAATGCTACGAATCCGATGAGCATGGCGCCAACGACAATGGCTACTCGGAAACCATCAAGAATATATTCGCCAAGCATTTCAAAGAAACTTTGCTTTTCACCTTTTATTTCCAAAATATCTTCTTCATCTTTAACGTCGTAAGGGTTAATGATGAGTATGATAATAAAGCCGCTAAATAAATTGAGAACGAGTGCGGTTACTACATATTTAGGTTCAATCATCGTCATATAGGCACCTACGATAGACATAGATACTGTTGACATGGCTGATGCACAAAGTGTATAAAGACGGTGTTTTGGAATTTGTGCTAATTGCTTTTTTACCGTAATAAACACTTCTGATTGGCCGACAATAGCGGAAGCGATGGCATTGTAAGATTCTAATTTCCCAAGACCATTTATCTTGCTAAGAAAGAAACCAATCCAATGAATAAAAAATGGTAGTATTTTGAAATGTTGTAATATACCAATTAAGACGGAAATAAAGACAATCGGTAATAATACAGTAAGGAAAAATGACATCTCACCTTTATTTGCAAGACCGCCAAACACAAAGTTTATACCATCAGCAGCATACTCGAGTAGCTTTGTGAAAAGGCTGGAAATGAACCGAATAAGTATGAGACCAATTTCTGTATTTAATAATAAATAGGTTAAAATTAACTGTATAATAAGCATGATGAAAATAGGTTTGAATTTAATGTGTTTCTTATTATTGCTAGCAATATAAGCAAGGAAGAAAACGACGATAAGTCCGACAAAAAAAGTGATAAATTTCATAGTAAGCCCCCTAAAAGAGATGTTCTGCTATATATGTTTTTCATTTCAAGGGAGAATATGCATCTTTGGTAAAGAAAGGAATAGAGAAATCATGAATATATGTAAAGTGCATCACGTTGCAATTATTTGTTCGAATTATGAAGTGTCAAAGGATTTTTATACTATAATATTAGGTTTTAAAGTGATAAATGAAGTATATAGAAAGGAACGCGATTCTTATAAGTTGGATTTATGTGTAGGAGAAGAGTATCAAATAGAATTATTTTCATTTCCAAGTCCGCCTGAGCGCCCAAGTTTTCCAGAAGCAACTGGTCTTAGACATTTAGCATTTGCAGTTATAAATATAGAAGAAGCTGTGACGCATTTAAATCAATGTGGTGTTGAGACGGAATCGATACGTATTGATGAAATAACGGGGAAGAAATTCGTCTTTTTCCAAGATCCTGACGGTTTACCTTTAGAATTATATGAGGTTTGAAAATTGGTGAATTTTATATAGGGTTGCTTTCTAATAATTGAAGAAACTAAAGTGAAACTTCTTTTTAAAAGGAGGTGTAACTTTAGCTAAGAAAGCTAAAGGGCATATGTGGATATTTTAAAATTATTGATGGTAGCCATTCTTATTGCATTAACAGCTTTTTTTGTGGCTGTTGAGTTTGCAATTATTAAGGTGCGTAGCAGTCGCATTGATCAACTCGTTACTGAAAAACGACGAGGTGCATTGGCTGCTAAAAAAGTAACTGCAAATTTAGATGAGTATTTATCAGCATGTCAGTTAGGTATTACGATTACTGCGTTAGGGCTCGGGTGGTTAGGAGAGCCAACTATAAAACATTTACTCGAGCCATTGTTCTTAAAGTTACAATTATCTCCTGCCATTGCTAGTACAATTTCATTTATTATTGCCTTTGCAGTGATTACATTTTTACATGTTGTTATTGGGGAACTTGCCCCAAAAACATTAGCTATACAAAGGTCAGAGCAAGTTAGCTTATTATTATCAAAGCCACTTATTTATTTTTACCGAGTTATGTATCCGTTTATTTGGGCTTTAAATGGTTCAGCAAGGCTTGTAACAGGTTTATTTGGATTACATCCAGCTTCTGAACATGAAGTAGCTCATTCAGAAGAAGAATTAAGGTTAATCTTATCGGAGAGCTATGAGAGCGGAGAGATTAATCAAAGGGAATTTAAATACGTAAATAATATTTTTGAATTCGATAATAGAGTAGCAAAGGAAATTATGGTACCTCGTACGGAAGTTGTAGGATTATATGAGGACGAGCCGTTTGAAACACATATTACAGTAATTGCGCAAGAAAAATATACGAGATATCCTGTATTTGGTGAAGATAAAGATGAGATTATCGGAATGGTTAATGTAAAAGATTTATTTATTCGTTATATGGATGGTAATCGAGAGGAAGAGTGCTCGATTACACCATATACAAGGCCAGTTATTGAAGTATTAGAAAATATCCCAATTCATGATTTGCTATTACAAATGCAAAGAAGGCGAATTCCGTTAGCTGTATTATATGATGAATATGGTGGTACAGCAGGCATTGTCACGCTAGAAGATATTTTAGAAGAAATTGTTGGAGAAATTCGAGATGAATACGATGAAGATGAACACCCGCCTATCGAACACATAAGCGAAGGATGTAAAATTGTAGAGGGAAAAGTGCTTATTAGTGAAGTAAATGATTTATTTGGCATACATTTGGTTGCTGATGATGTAGATACAATTGGTGGTTGGATCATGGTACAAAAACAAGTCGTTGCTGAAGGGGATGTTATTGAGAAACATGGTTTTTATTTTAAAGTCCTTGAAAAGGATATGCATCAAATTAAACGAGTTGAGATAAAGAAAGTAGAAGAATGATTTTCTATAAACTTTAATAAAAAGGATATATAGAAAATTAAATGTTTGCGCTTTCAAAAAAGGTGCTATATAGTGAAGGTGGATACTGAAAAATTCTTCTGAATAATACTCGTATTTTGAGATGGCGGATTTTTTAGATAAGGATTTAGAATGAAAAAGTATAGGTGATGCAAATGATAGCAACGAAGGATATACGTATAGAAAAAGATTTTTTAGGTGAAAAGGAAGTACCAAGTGTAGCTTATTATGGTGTACAAACATTACGTGCCGTAGAAAACTTTCCAATTACAGGATATCGCATTCATCCGTCACTCATTACGGCAATGGCAATTGTGAAAAAGGCGGCGGCACTTGCGAATATGGATACCGGTTATTTAGCTAAAGATATTGGGCAAGAAATTGCGGAAGCAGCACAAGAAATTGTTGATGGAAAGTTCCATGATCAATTTATTGTGGATCCAATTCAAGGCGGTGCTGGAACTTCCATTAATATGAATACAAATGAAGTAATTGCGAATAGAGCATTAGAACGTATGGGATACGAAAAAGGTGAGTATGCGAAAATTAGCCCAAACACGCATGTGAACATGGCTCAGTCAACAAATGATGCGTTTCCAACGGGAATTCATATTGCAACTCTTATGATGTTAGAAGAGCTTCTTATTACAATGGAAGAACTTCATGCTGCTTTCCGTACAAAGGCAAAAGAGTTCGATCACGTCATTAAAATGGGACGTACACATTTACAAGATGCAGTGCCAATTCGCCTTGGACAAGAATTTGAAGCGTATAGCCGCGTGCTTGCGCGTGATATAAAAAGAATTAAACAGTCTCGTCAACATTTATATGAAGTGAATATGGGGGCGACAGCTGTTGGTACGGGATTAAATGCAAATCCTACGTACATTGAACATGTGGTAAAACATTTACGAACATTTAGCGGATTCCCACTTGTCGGCGCAGAGCATTTAGTTGATGCAACGCAAAACACAGACGCATACACAGAAGTATCTGCAGCATTAAAAGTATGTATGATGAATATGTCTAAAATTGCAAACGATCTTCGTATTATGGCGTCTGGGCCACGTGTCGGATTAGCAGAGATTCAATTGCCTGCACGCCAACCAGGTTCATCTATTATGCCAGGTAAAGTAAATCCAGTTATGGCAGAAGTAATTAATCAAGTTGCTTTCCAAGTAATTGGTAATGATCATACAATTTGCTTGGCTTCAGAAGCAGGACAATTAGAATTAAACGTAATGGAGCCTGTGCTTGTATTTAATTTAATTCAATCTATTAGTATTATGAATAACGGATTCCGTGTATTCCGAGAATACTGTATTAAAGGAATTACAGCAAATGAAGAATTGCTGAAGCAATATGTTGAGAAAAGTGTTGGAATTATTACAGCAGTTAACCCTCACATTGGTTATGAAGCAGCATCTCGCATTGCTCGCGAAGCGATTGAAACAGGGAAATCTGTTAGGGAGTTATGCTTAGAACATGGTGTACTGACAGAAGAAGAATTGGATATTATTTTAGATCCATTCGAAATGACGCATCCTGAAATTGCTGGTGCTTCTTTATTAAAGAATAAGAAGATGTAATGTGAAAAAACACCGATCTATTTGGATCGGTGTTTTATTTTTAAAAGATATTAAATACAGCATTTAATTGAAGTAAGCTAATAATAGCTAAGAAGATTAAACTATATTTCATCACTGTTTTAAATAGAGCAGATTCTTTACCAACTAGTCCAACTGCCGCACAAGCAACTGCTATGGATTGTGGTGAAACCATTTTTGCTATTGTGCCACCAACTACGTTTAATGAAACGAGAGTAGATGGGACGATGTTTAATTGATCGGCAGTTACTGCTTGAAGTGGTGCGAATAGTGAACCACTAGATACTACTGAACCAGTAATGAATACGCCAATCCATCCTAAGATTGGAGAAAGAATAGGGAATACATTTCCAGTAGAAGAGAATGCAAGTCCAAGTGTAGATGACATACCAGAGTAGTTCTCTACGTAAGCTAAAGCGATAACGCTACAAATTGTATATACTGGAACCTTTAATTCTTTTATTGTTTCAATCATTAATTCTTTAATCATTTTGCCGTTTACACGGTAGACGATAAGTGAAACGATAATTGCTAATACAATCGCAGTAGTTGTAGAAGAGAATACATCTAGTTTGAAAATCGCTGCGAAAGGTATATCAGCTTTTGTGATTGGTGCAGTTTTTATAACTTGATTATGAAGACCAGGGAATTGAATGTTAAATACTAAGTTTGCTAATGGACCATCCGGAGCAAATAAAGCTTTAATTGGTTTTAAATTAAAGATTGTTACAAATGCAGTTAAGAATACGAATGGAGACCAAGCATATAAAATTTGATTGAATGTATGAGATTCTTTTTCTTCTTGTTTTTCTTCTTTAGCAGAAGATTTTGGTTGCCAAACACGTAAGAATAATGCAAGAGCGACCATACTTATGACTGCTGCGAAAATATTAGTAAGTTCAGCGCCTAAGAAGTAAGTTACAACGAACTGAGTAATTGCGAAAGAAACACCACTTACAAGAATACCTTGCCAAGTTTCTTTAATGCCTTTAAATCCATCTACCATTGAAACAAGTAAGAACGGTAAAACAATGCTAATGAATGGCAAAATGTAAACTGCTTGACGACCCACAGTTAATGCATCTATTCCAGTTAATTGTGCAGGTACTGTAACTGGAATACCCATAGCCCCCATAGCACCACCAGCGATATTAGCTACTAAGCAAATGCCCGCTGCTTTTAATGGATTAAAGCCCATACCTACAAGTAATGCAGCTGTAATAGCAACCGGAACACCGAAACCAGCTGCGCCTTCTAAGAAAGCGCCGAAAGAATAAGCGATTAATAATACTTGTAAACGTTGATCATTTGTAATACTTGAAATGCTATCACGAATGACATTGAATTGTTCTGTTTTAACAGTTAATTTGTAAAGGAAGATAGCTGCGATAACGATAGTACAAATTGGATAAAATCCAGATAAAACACCAAATCCGGCAGATGCTACTGCTGCAGTTGTAGGCATTTTATAAACAAATATAGCAAGAATAATAGCAACAATTACACTGTAAAGCCCAGCCATGTAACCTTTCATTTTGAATCCCACTAAACAAATAATGAAGCAAAAAATTGGAAGTGCTGCGATTAGTGCAGATAACCAAATGTTGTTTAATGGGTCATAAATTTGTGTCCAAGTACTCATAATAATGACAACTCCTATCTATTATATGTGAAGAAATTCACATTGTTTGTGAAATAATTCACAATCAACTTACATGCTTAGTATATTCTCCTTCAACACTATTGTCAACGTAAAAAAGTATAATTATTCCATAATAGTGTTAAAAGAAAGCTTTGTTCATAAAGTAGACAAAAAGCGCACTTAAATGTATTTGAGTGCGCTTTTTAAAGTGAAACTTTATTCAGTGAGTATTTTGTTCATATGTCATTGTCCCAATAGGTGTATAGTAGATGCCGTCTTTTGTATCGAATATAAAGTTTGATATATTGCACTTATCTGTCCTGTTTGATCTAGTTGGGGAAGGAGTGGTTTATTTCATTATGAGGTTTTGAATAACATTCCAGCCAAATGTAATATGAATAAAAAATAAGAAGCAAATTCTTAATACTAGAGCATCTCTTTTTACTGAAAATTCCTTTTAGTGTAACAAAGAGGTTAAGTATACTCCAACTACTTTACGGAAGTTTATCAATTATAGACGGTATTTTACAATATCATTACTTTGCGTTTCAATGAGGTGAAAATATAACAAAAAGCCTGATAAAACAACGTTTGCAAGCAAAGTATTTGTAGCCCTTTGTTTTGCTTTTTCGTTATATCATATAGTATAATATTCAAAATCAGTAAGGATTTTTTCCTGAATTCTATGCTGATAAAGGTGGAAAAAATTTTCAGCGTTATAGGTTGATAAAGTTATGTCGTAACAGGAAATATAAGAACAGATATATAAATAAATAAAAAGAAAATAAAAACGAAAATGAGGGGAACTTTATGAGCCAAAATCAATTCGAATGTCGTATTTCAGAAGAAGATGTACAAATGTTAAGAGCGTTAGCGCATCCGTTGCGTCTACGCCTAGTAATGGAACTAATGCAACGTGGAACGTGTAATGTAACACAACTACAGGAAGTATTAGAAATTCCGCAATCAACGGTTTCACAACATTTAACGAAGTTAAAGCAAAATAAGGTAGTGCGCTTTGAGAGACGAGGATTAGAAGTGTATTATCAAATCCATAATGATAAAGTAAGTGCAGTAGTAAAAACATTATTTTCTTAAAATTTGAATATTATGGAAAAAGACGTGTGGAATATACGTCTTTTTTTATTTGTCAGAAAGGTAGCGAGAGAGTAAATATTAACAAGTGAGGAAGAAATGACTATCAATCAACATGCTGCCTTACGGAATATATTCTAAAAGGAAAAGAAAAAATAGAAAGGAGTGTAGTAAGCAAAAGGAGGGATAGTAGTATGGATGTGCAACGTGTGAAACAAATCTTATCTTCTTCAAGTAAAATTGACGTTACATATGAGGGCGTACCAGTATGGATTGAGAGCTGTGATGAGCAGAAGGGGAGTGCCCAAGTGTATGACGTATCTAATCCTGGTGAGAGCGTTCATGTGGACGTGACGGCTTTAGAGGAGAAATAATAAAAAAGACGCTTCTAATTTTAGAAGCGTCTTTTTGTTATTCCATCATATGTGCAATTTTCTTAGAGAACATAAGAAGTACTAATCCTAGTACGATTACGATAACACCGATGCTTGCAAATACTTCTAAATATCCTAAAGATTGAGTGAAAGCAGCTAATTGTCCTGCTAATAAGTTTGCAAAGCCAGTACCAGCTAACCATACACCCATTAATAATGATGCTAATTTAACAGGAGCGATTGCACTTACCATAGATAATCCAATTGGTGATAAGAATAGTTCACCGATTGTGTGGAACATGTAAGTGAATACAATGAATAGTAAGTTTGCTTTCATTGTAATGTTACCTTCATCGCTACCAGTTTTTAGAACAGCTAAAGTTAAAACTAAGTACCCGACTCCTAGTAAAATCATACCAAAAGCCATTTTTGTAGGGATTTTTAAATCACCATTTTTTGTTTTTGAAAGTTTAATCCATAATGCAGAAACTGGTAATGCTAATAAGATAATGAATAATGGGTTTACAGATTGGAACCAAGGTGTTGGAATTGTAAATCCACCAATTGTACGATCTACGAACTTATCTGTGTAAAGTGTTAAAGAACTACCAGCTTGTTCAAATCCTGCCCAGAAGAATACAACGAAACAAGTTAAAATTAAAATTGCAACAGTACGTTTTTTCTCTTGTGGTGTTAAAGGTTTTTTCTCAACAGCTTTTGCATTGTGTTCTTTAGATTTTTTCCCCACAACTGTTGTTCCAGCTGATCCTAAGTAACGAGGTGCTAATAAGTTAAATGCAATCTGCCCAATAATCATACCGATACAAGCTGTTAAGAAACCGTATCTGTAATCTGCGAAGTAACCGCAAATGAATGGAGCGATAAGAGCTCCTAAGTTGATTCCCATGTAGAAGATAGTGAAGGCACTATCACGACGAGAATCGTTGTCGCTATATAATTGACCTAATAAAGTCGAAATATTTGGTTTGAAGAATCCGTTACCGATAACTAATAATCCTAATCCTAAAAATAGTCCAGTTTTCGTATTCATTGAAAATAGTACGAAGTTACCAATCGCCATAATGATACCGCCAATAGTAATGGCGTGTCGTTTCGTAATGAAATGGTCAGTTAACCAGCCACCAATAATAGGTGTGAAATATACAAGCATTGTGAAAATACCGTAAATTTGAACTGCAACTGCTTTATCAAAGCCTAAACCGCCGCTTACTAAGCTCGTTGTTAAATAAAGAACTAATAAGCCACGCATTCCGTAATAACTAAATCTTTCCCATGCTTCTGTAAAGAACAACAAGTATAACCCTGGTGGATGTTTTTTTGGTGATTGTTGCTCTCCAGCTTTGTCTAATTTTAAAGCTGCATCCATTTTTGTTTCCCCCTAATCCTGTATAACGGATATTTATGTAATCATTTTAATTTACAAAATATTTAGAAGTCAATAGAATTATATGGAAATAGAAAGAAAATTTCTGAAAAAGTTCTATTTTCTTCAACCGTTATTGTATTTTGCCCTGAAAACTCGATAATAAGCGTTTTCAAATGTAGTAATTGAATTCTAAACGAATTTAAAATAGTGATTAATCAGAAAATTTAGATTAAAATATTTATTCTGATATAGAGAAAATATATTCTATTTACTTTTATAATATAACATATTGGGAATAAAAATACAAAATGAAATAATGTGACACTTCAGTGAAATGAAAAAACCAGCTCCATAAAAGAGGGGAGCTGGTTAGAATAAATTTATTTAACGAAGCGTTTTTCAATGTCGTCTAGTAGCAAGTTAGCAGCCATTACACCGCCAGCTGTATTCCAAATAACATCGTCAACTTTGTATGCTTTTCCGTTCTTTACTGCATTTAAGTTTTTAAATAGAGGATCGTTTATATATTCTTTTTCTAGTTCAGAACCTTTTTTCTCATTGCCTTTATCGAATGTGAAGTAGAATAATACATCGCCATCCATTGCCGAAATACGTTCTTTAGATACGTTACGCTCTGCAAAATCATCTTTATTTTGATCACCAGGACGTTTAAATCCAAGTTCTTTTAAAATAACACCAGAGAATGTATCACCGTGATAAATACGAACATCACCAGGCATAAAGCGTACCATAGAAATTTCTTGATTTACTTTATCACCAAGTTTGCCTTTTAAATCTTTCATACGTGTTTCGTAATCAGCTAAAACCTTTTGGCCTTCTTTTTCTTTATTTAATGCTTTTGCATAAAATTTGAAGTTATCTTTCCATTCACCACGTAATGTTTCTGAGAACACAGTAGGTGCAATTGCTTTTAGTTGTTCGTACACTTTTTCGTGGCGCATTTTGTTACCAATAATTAAGTCTGGTTTTAAAGAAGCAATTGTTTCAACGTTAACTTGTCCTTCATCACCAACAACTTTTACATCTTTCATTTTATCCTTAATATGTGGATACCATGGGTCACCAGTCCAAGACTTTACAGCACCAACTGGTTTCACACCTAATTCAAGTAAAGCTTCAGTTCCTTCATTTGTTAAGATAACTACACGTTTTGGATTAGCGGGAACTTCTGTTTTACCCATTGCATGTTCTACAGTAACCACTTCTTTTTTATTATCTTCTTTTGTAGATTCTTCTTTGTTATTTGATTTTCCACAAGCACTTAAAAGCATTGAAAATGCTAGTAAAAATACAAATAATGTAAACGATTTCTTCCGCATGAAATTCATTATGTACCCCCTACATGTTGAGAATATTTTTCAATAGCAAGCATGATATTAAGCCTTTATCTTTTGATTGTCAATACATATGGATGAAAATAATTCTCATTTCCGTTGACAATGAGAATTAAGTTGAAATACACTAACAACGTATCATTATACATTGAAGGGGAAACGCTGCATGTTATTAAAAACAAATCGAGCAAAATGGATTGGATTATTTGTTGGAATCATTGCAGTCGTTATTTGTATTTGGGGAAGTATTATTTTTGGATATACAAATACGAGTTGGAAACTAGCATTGGATGCTTTTTTCCATTTTAATGGTTCCAATGAACATATTATTATTCAAAATGTACGTCTGCCTAGGGCGTTAATTGCAGCTAGTGTTGGTGCTAGTTTAGCCATTGCAGGCTGTCTTATGCAAACTTTAACTAAGAATCCACTTGCTTCACCAGATTTTATTGGATTAAATTCAGGCGCTGCGTTCTTCATAGTTGTAGCAATTGTTATCTTTTCTGTGACGTCATTATCGGCTTTTACGTGGATTGCCTTTTTAGGAGCGGCAATTGCAGCTGTACTTGTATTTGCTTCTAGTTCTTTAGGAAAAGAAGGGACGACTCCTCTTAAGTTAACATTAGCAGGTGTCGCGATAAGTGCTTTATTTTCATCATTAACACAAGGGTTGCTTGTTTTAAATGAAAAGGCAATGGAAGAAGTATTGTTTTGGCTTGCCGGATCTGTACAAGGAAGAAAAATAGAAATTTTACTATCTGTATTCCCGTATTTATTAGTAGGATGGATTGCATCTCTTATGATGGCAGGAAAAGTAAATACATTGATGATGGGAGAAGATGTTGCAAAAGGTCTCGGACAACGAACAATTTTAATGAAATCATTCGTACTACTCATTATTGTATTGTTGTCGGGTGGTTCAGTTGCGGTTGCTGGCCCAATAGGATTTATAGGAATTGTAACTCCGCATTTTGCCAGATTTCTTGTTGGAGTTGACCACAGATGGAGAGTGCCATATAGCGGATTGTTAGGTGCAATACTATTAATCTTAGCGGATATAGCCGCAAGATATGTCATTATGCCACAAGAAGTACCAGTAGGGGTTATGACAGCATTTATCGGGGCCCCATTCTTTATTTATATTGCACGTAAGAGAGGGCTTAGCAAATGAAGAAGTATATCCCGTTTCGTATAGGAAAAGATGGATTCTCGTTTTTAATGTATAAACGAGCTAGTCTCGTCTTGGTGAGTTTATTAGTAATTTTAATAGGATTATTTTTTGCAAGTGCAGGTATGGGAGATATGAAGGTTGCTCCTTATGACGTATGGCAAGCGATTACTGGAAATGGCGATGCGATGTCAAATATGGTTGTAAATAAGTTTCGTATGCCGCGTATTTTAATTGCGATCCTTGTAGGAATTGCACTTGCTGTAGCAGGTTGTATTTTACAAGGGCTCGTTAGAAATCCGCTTGCTTCCCCTGATATCATTGGAATTACAGGTGGTGCAAGCGTAGCAGTTGTACTCTTTTTAGCTATATTTAGTGATAAAAACAATGCGCTAACAGTAAGCATTCATTATATGCCGCTCGCAGCTTTTGCTGGAGCGACGATTGTAGCGCTTTTTGTATATTTATTTGCATGGAAAAATGATGGCTTATCACCGATTAGTCTTGTTTTAATTGGTGTTGGATTTTGGGCGTTAACGAAAGCGGCAACAACGTTATTTATGTTATTAGCACCAATTTATCAAGCGAGCCAAGCAAATGTATGGATTACAGGTACTGTTTACGGCTCTTCATGGCAAAATGTGATGGTACTTGCGCCTTGGGTTCTCATTTTAACGGTAATATCCTTTATCGCTGCTAGACATTTAAATGCACAAGAGCTAGGGGATGATATAGCGGTAGGACTTGGTGTTCCTTTAACGAAGTCGCGTGTATTTATGTTATTACTTAGTACAGCTTTAATTGGTGGGGCGGTTGCCTTTGCCGGAGGGATTGGGTTTGTTGGTTTAATGGCACCTCATATTTCGCGAAGATTAGTTGGTTCTTTATACGGTGCATTACTCCCAGTTGCAGCTATTGTCGGTGCAATTTTAGTACTCGCTGCGGATTTAATTGGGCGCACAATTTTCACACCACTTGAAATTCCAGCAGGGGTATTTACATCAGCAATTGGTGCACCTTATTTTATTTATTTACTTTATAAAAGTCGGAATTCATAAAGGGAGATGAATATGCAAAAAGCATTGGAGACAAAACGTTTGACGCTGTCCTATGGTGAAACAATTATTATCGATGAGTTGGATTTAGAAATTCCAAAAGGTGAAATTACAATCTTCATCGGTTCTAACGGTTGTGGAAAATCAACTTTATTACGTTCACTAGCTAGATTATTAAAGCCAACAAATGGTGATATTTTGTTAGATAATCAAGCGTTACAAAGTATGCAAACGAAGCAAATTGCTCGTCAAATGGCAATCTTACCGCAAGGACCCCAAGCACCAGAAGGGCTTACAGTATTGCAACTTGTAAAGCAAGGACGTTATCCATATCAAACTTGGTTAAAGCAATGGTCAGAAAAAGACGAGGAAATGGTACAGAAGGCACTTGCAGCAACAGGTATGACAGAATTTGCTGAGCGAGATGTGCATGCTCTTTCAGGTGGGCAACGTCAACGTGCTTGGATTGCAATGACGCTTGCACAAGATACAGACATTATTTTACTGGATGAGCCAACTACATATTTAGATATGACTCACCAAATTGAAGTGCTAGATTTATTATTCGAATTAAATGAAACAGAGCAACGAACAATTGTTATGGTATTACACGATTTGAATTTGGCATGCCGTTATGCAGACAACATTGTAGCTATTCAAGATAAACGAATATATGCACAAGGTAAACCAGAAGAAGTTATTGACCAGAAGTTAGTTCGGGATGTATTCCGTATGGAGTGTCAAATCAGTACGGATCCGTTGTTTGGAACACCACTATGTATCCCGCACGGAAGAGGAAGACGATTAGTTAAAGAAGTTGCTCAAGCAATGAGATAACGAAAAAAGACGATGGGGATTCATCGTCTTTTTATTTTTTGCAAGAAAATAATAGAAAGAGGGGAATTCGTAAACGTCGTTCATATTCCTCTTCACTTTGAAAATAGGTTTGATTTGGTGTAGCTTCTTTTAGATTTATAATGGTAAATCCGGCTTGCTGTAATAATGTGAAATACTCTTCCGTTGTACGATGATATTTAATAACTTCTTGGTCAATCCATGGTTCAACCCGTTTGCCTAGTTTAAAATAATCATCGACGAACCAGCTCGTTCTTTTACCACTCGTTTGCAAGCTTTCAAATGAAGAGGTAATAACAGGATGTTGAACGCTAAAGATGAAGGTTCCATTTGTTTTTAAAGTTTTGTACACATTTTGAAAAATGATATGAAGATGTTCAATATAATGTAAAGCGAGTCTAGATGTGACTAAATCAAAAGTGGATGGGGAGTATGTATAATCTTTGAGGTTTATCAAATGAACAGATCCATTTTTATTTTCTAGTTGTTTTTTAGCTTTTTCATACATAAGCTGAGAGCCTTCAATGCCAGTGTAAGAGTGGCATCCGTTTTCTAATAATTCCTCGCCAAACTTAGCATCGCCACAACCTAAATCGAGAATTTGTTTTCCTTTTACATCACCAATGAGTTGAAAGAATGCTGGCTTTTCAATGGATTCATTGGGGCTATTTTCGCGGTATCTTCGTTTCATATATTGCTCAAAAAACGCTTCGTTATTATATACATCAGATTCTGTAAATGCCATGTTTGAAGCCTCCCTAAATATTTTTTTAATTCTATCAAATATGGAATGTAAATGATAGATTTCTTGTAATGAATCATATATAATTAAAATTTGTAAGCGGTTTCTTTAAACTATTTTTCTATAATAAATTCTGAAAACGTGTTAAGCTAGTAGAGGGATTATTAGAACTATTAAGACAATAATCCGCTTACATGAACGATGGGAGGCTTCACGATGTCTAGTAAAACACTTGCGAAATTTTTAGAAGAAAATTTAGAGGATTTAAAATCAAAGGGGCTTTATAACGTAATTGATCCGCTTGAAAGTCCAAATGGACCGATTATTACAATTGGCGGCAAAGAATATATTAACTTATCTTCAAACAACTATCTTGGATTAGCGACTGATAATCGCTTACAAGAAGCAGCGATTGGTGCAATTCATAAGTACGGTGTTGGAGCAGGAGCTGTTCGTACAATTAACGGTACTTTAGATTTGCATATTAAATTAGAAGAAACAATTGCAAAGTTTAAACATACAGAAGCAGCAATTGCTTATCAATCAGGATTTAATTGTAATATGGCAGCGATTTCAGCTGTTATGGATAAAAATGATGCGATTCTTTCAGATGAATTAAATCATGCATCTATTATTGATGGTAGTCGTCTATCAAGAGCGAAAATCATCGTTTATAAACATTCTGATATGGAAGATTTACGCCAAAAAGCAATCGCGGCGAAAGAATCAGGTCTTTACAATAAATTAATGGTTATTACAGACGGTGTTTTCTCAATGGATGGAGATATTGCAAAATTACCAGAAATTGTTGAGATTGCAGAAGAGCTAGATTTAATGACATATGTAGATGATGCACATGGTTCAGGGGTACTTGGAAAAGGTGCAGGTACTGTGAAGCACTTCGGTCTTTCTGATAGAGTTGATTTCCAAATTGGTACATTATCAAAAGCAATTGGGGTAATTGGTGGATATGTAGCAGGGAAACAAAACTTAATTGATTGGTTAAAAGTTCGTTCACGTCCATTCTTATTCTCTACAGCATTAACACCAGCTGATGCAGCAGCTTGCATGAGATCAATTGAAATCTTAATGGAAAGCACAGAGTTACACGATCGTTTATGGGAAAATGGTCGCTATTTAAAACAAGGGTTAAAAGAACTTGGCTTTAACATCGGAGAAAGTGAAACGCCAATTACACCTTGTATTATTGGTGATGAAGTATTAACACAAGAATTTAGTAGACGTCTAAATGAAGAAGGCGTATACGCAAAATCTATCGTGTTCCCAACTGTAGCTAAAGGAACAGGACGCGTTCGTAATATGCCTACAGCAGCTCATACGAAGGAAATGCTAGATGAAGCAATTCTTAAATATGAAAAAGTAGGGAAAGAAATGGGCATCATTTAAGTAACGACATCTTTTGAATAGCTTGCAAATGAGGAGTGGGGAAAATGAAAAAAATTCTAGTAACCGGTTCTTTAGGGCAAATTGGTTCTGAACTAGTAATGAAACTTCGTGATGTATACGGCGCATCAAACGTTATTGCAACAGATATTCGTGAAACAGATAGTGAAGTAGTAACGTCTGGTCCATTTGAAACGTTAGATGTAACAGATGGGCAAAAACTACATGATATTGCAAAGCGTAATGAAGTAGATACAATTATTCATTTAGCAGCTTTACTTTCAGCAACAGCAGAAAAAAATCCGTTATTTGCTTGGAATTTAAATATGGGTGGACTTGTAAATGCATTAGAAGCAGCTCGTGAATTAAACTGTAAGTTTTTCACGCCAAGTTCTATCGGTGCATTCGGTCCATCAACGCCGAAAGATAATACGCCACAAGATACAATTCAGCGTCCTACTACGATGTATGGGGTAAACAAAGTAGCAGGAGAACTACTATGTGATTATTATCATCAAAAGTTTGGCGTTGATACGCGCGGTGTACGTTTCCCAGGCTTAATTTCTTACGTAGCTCCTCCAGGAGGCGGAACAACTGACTATGCAGTTGAAATTTATTATGAGGCGATTAAAAAAGGTGCATACACCTCATACATTGCTGAAGGAACGTACATGGATATGATGTATATGCCAGATGCTTTACAAGCGATCATTTCATTAATGGAAGCTGATTCAAGTAAGCTAGTGCATAGAAATGCGTTCAACATTACAGCAATGAGCTTCGAGCCAGAGCAAATTGCAGCATCAATTCGTAAACACATTCCGACGTTTACAATGGATTACGCAGTAGATCCAGCTCGTCAAACAATCGCTGATAGCTGGCCAAACTCTATTGATGCAACAGCAGCAATGAAAGAGTGGGGCTTTAAAGCAGAATACGATTTAGACAAAATGACAACGGACATGTTGGCTAAGTTAAAAAAAAAGCTCACAGCTGAGTTAGTGATGAATTAATAGGAAGGGTCGATTCTTAGGAATCGGCTCTTCATTCTTTTTGAGAGGGGGAAAATAACATGCAAAGAGTTGATGTCGTATATGCACTAATACATGACGAAGAAACAGATAAAATATTAATGGTACATAATGTAGAACAAAACGTTTGGTCATTGCCAGGCGGGGCTGTTGAAAAGGGTGAAACGTTAGAGGAAGCTCTAGTAAGGGAAGTAAAAGAAGAGACAGGTTTAACTGCTATGGCAGGTGGACTTGTTGCAATCAATGAAAAATTCTTTGAAGAATCCGGGAATCATGCACTACTTTTTACATTTCGAGCGAAAGTACTAACGGGCGAGCTACATGCAGAAGATGAGGGAGAAATTTCTGCGATAGAGTGGGTGGAGCGAACAATCGCAAATGAACGATTCCCATTCTACGATGGAGGATTCGAGTCATTGTTAGAAGTAGCCATTCCATACAAGTTTCAACTAGAAACAAAGTAATTGAACGAAAAAAAGGAGCCAAAAGGCTCCTTTTTTCTATTCAATCGTCTTCAGTAATAGCTTTTTCAGTAGTGGTTTAATCTTCAATCTTAAATCTTCAGCATGATTTGCAACTAAGAAGTGATGATTATAAATGTTTTTCATTAATTGATAAGTCGCTTCTTTCGCTTCGCCTTCTTCGATGAAGATACCGATTACTTCCATACCACTTTTACGAGCGAGTTTCACAGCTTCATGCGTATCTAAAATTCCGTCTTGTTGATAGTCTAGGGCAGAAGGTTCACCGTCTGTGAAGACTAATAGAAATTTATGTTTTTCTGGTCTTTTCGCAAGCTTTTCAGAAACGATACGAATAATATATCCGTCGCGGTTATCTTCTTCTTCACGAAGTTGCATAATTTCTGGACCAACGTTTGGTAACGTTGAGTTTTTGTAATTTACAACCTCATGGATAACGTTCGGTTTATCTTCAGGTTTAGCACTAGAAGCATCTTCCCAAAATCCGCTAATAGCGTGCGGGATCTTTAAAGATTTCAACGCTTCATGGAATAAGACAACACTCTTCTTCGTTTCTTCCATTTTGTTATACATAGAACCAGAACAATCCACTAATAGTTGGAATGCAACGTCGAGCTCTTGCGATTCTTGTCCTTTTTTATAAAACATGCGCGGCTGCTTTTCAGTATAAATACGAAGGAATTTCTTCCGAAGTCTTCCGTAGTATTTATCACTATTTGCATTCGTTTTATTTTCAATCGTTTTTTCGATAATTTTCTTTAATTCTTTTACATCTTTATTAACGACTGATTTGATAGCTTGGTAATCTTTTTTCTCGTCAGGATTTGATTTGCGAGCTTCTTTAAATGTATGAGAGGCACCTACATTATACTTACCATATGCACCCTCGCTTTGGCTAGAAGCGTGTGAAGCTCTTGCTTCTTCTGTATCAGCACCATCAAAGTTGGATTGTGTACTTTTTTGAGAAGTACCTTGTACAGAACCAAGTGCTTGATCGCCATCTTCTGATTCACGAGCAGTATCACCCATCATGTTTGTTTTTGTTCCGCTTTCTAATTCAAAGCGTAAAAAGTTCTCGTTTTCGTTATTTTTATTTTCACGATGCCATGTGGAGAAGCTTTCATCCATTTTGTTTTTATTGTCATCGTCATCTATGAGCTGCGTATCATCATTTGCTAAATCTTCAACGCGGCAGTTCTTTTCATCTGCAATGACAGATAAATAAAGCGGAGCATGTCCGAAATAATTGTTAAGCATATCATTTTCAAGAAGCTCCTCTAAGCGGTAGCGAATTTTCTCAACGATATACATAATATCTTCGGTATTATGGGCTTGGAATGTCTCATGCAAAATTACTTCAATTTGCTCGAAATATTCATTAGTAAACATTTCATATTTATCGCTCGTTAATGAAAGGTAACATAGACAAAATAGACGATCACCGTGATAGTTACGAACGCGGTTTATTTCATTTTGTGAGCCGAAGTAATTGCGGTACATTTCTTTTCGGCGTTTAAAAATATGTTTCGTGCCAGGTCGTAAGTTTTTTACGATTTCCTCGACACGTAAATCTTCTAATAGAACAAATAATTGTGTTAAGAACTTCTTTAGGGGCGATTCTTGTAATTCAATCGCGTAAGAACGAATTAAAGCCATGTCCGAGTAATGTTTATTACCAAGTGCTTTTAAGAACACTTCGCTTTTTAATCCGATTACTGTATCTTCTTCTTTTCGATCATCCCAAAAGTGACTAATGACAACCTTTTTTTCAATTTCGTCGTAGTATGCTTTATAGCCATATTCAAGATAGGCATCGTCTTCTTTTAGAAGGGCATACATTAAGTTTTCCATTTGTAGAAACAGCGACGCATCAATTTTTTTGTCACTAAAAATTTGTCTCATGAATTATCC
This sequence comes from Bacillus toyonensis BCT-7112, assembly GCF_000496285.1. Classification (GTDB taxonomy): domain Bacteria; phylum Bacillota; class Bacilli; order Bacillales; family Bacillaceae_G; genus Bacillus_A; species Bacillus_A toyonensis. The sequence continues at coordinate 3,243,503 of NC_022781.1, forward strand.
CTCAAAGAAATAACTTTCTGCTAATTCACGGACAGTCATTTGTTCTGTTTCATCATTTAATTTCGCAATAATGCTTCGCTCAATAGCGCGCATAACAGGAATATATACACCTAAATCGCATGCGTCGATAATACCACGAATACTTGCTGCTTCTTCACTTACACGCCCATCACGAGCTAAAGGCATAAGGTCGCTTGCAAATGCAACGAACTTTTCAATTGTTGCAACATCATTTAATTTTGATTCAGATAGTAATAGTTCTTTTAATGTGTCACCTTGAATATAAGGAACTTCAATAATAACAAAACGGTTTTTTAATGCTTCGTTTAGTTCACTTGTCCCAACGTAACCTTCGTTAATCGCAGCAATTACGCGATATTCGTCATCACCGTATACAACTTCTTGTGTAAATGGGTTTGTAATCATTTTACGGTAATCTAGTGCACCGTGAAGAAGTGGTAACGTTTCAGGTTTTGCCATATTGATTTCATCAATATATAGGAAGTGACCGTTCTTCATTGCTTTCATAAGAGGACCGTTAACGAACGTAACTTCAGATGCTCCGTCTTTCGTTTGTAATGTGTTGTATCCTAAAATACCTTCCACATCTAAATCGACAGAACAGTTAATGCTATGCATTGGTTTTTGGAATAAAGAAGAAAGAGTTTCCGCTAGTACCGTTTTACCACTACCAGTTGGTCCTTTTAATAGAATATTTTTGCCAAGAAGAAGTGCCGTAATAGCATCTTCGATAATGCTGTTATCAGATGCTTTATATATTTTAGTACCGATTAAATGAGCATTTTCACCAGCTTCTTGTTTATTCTTTTCATGAATTGTAGAAAGCTGCTGTTTTAAATCAGAATGTATATGAAATTGTTCTAACATGTATTTCCCACCTAACATTATTTTCATAAAGTAATACATCTTATGATAACTTGTTTTAATATGGTATGCAAAGAAAAGGAGAAGGGGGAAATATAAAAGAAAAAGCAATCAATATCACATTGATTGCTTATAGTAAAGGAGAAATCAGTCGCATAAAGGACTCTAATATTCTTTTTTTGATACTTCTTTTTTGGAATGAGTTCCATTTAATTTCAGTAGAGTGTTTAAAGTCTTCTTCAAAATCGCGTTTAATATCATGAACGGTTTCTGATTCATAGAGTACGCTAATAATTTCATAATTTAATTCAAAGCTACGTACATCCATATTTGCTGTTCCGATTGTTGCAATTTTATCGTCAACGAGTACAATCTTTGCGTGCATAAATCCATCTTTATAACTGTAAATAGAAGCACCGGCTTTTAAAAGTGGAGTGAAATAGGATTGAGATGCTTGATCGCTAATAATACTATCACTCTTACCAGGATATAAAATGCGTACATCTATGCCAGATATTGCACTTAAGCGTAATAATGTTAAAGTTTCTTGATCCGGAATAAAGTATGGTGTAGCGATCCAAATAGATTTTTTGGCTGAGCCCATAACAGCTAGTAATGTATTACGAATACTTTTATCATCTGAGCTTGGTCCACTTGCTACGATTTGCACCGCACCTGTTGCATCCAGAATTTCTTTTCCTGGGAAGTATTGTCTATTCATAAATTGATCCCAAGAATAAGTATTCAATCCACTAGACGCATAAAGCCAATCTTCTAGAAAGATGGCTTGTAATTTATACAATGCTTTTCCTTCTATTTTTAAATGACTATCACGCCAAACAGGGAATTTTTTTGAGCGACCAAGATATTCATCACCTACGTTAAGCCCTCCGGTAAAACCAATTTCTCCATCTACAATGACGATTTTACGATGATTACGATAATTAACTGTCTCCAGTAACCAAGCTGAAAAAATAGGGTCAAATTCGACAATTTCAATTCCAGCTTTTTTCATAGGTTGTAAAAATCGTCGTCTTAACGTATTACTTCCGAGTCCATCATAAAGGAAGCGTACAATAACACCCTCGTTTGCCTTTTGTATTAAAGCATCTCGTACTTTTGTACCAATCTCATCAGATTTATAAATATAGTATTGAATATGTATGTGATGTTTTGCATTCTCGATTGCTTGCAAAATTTCTGAAAAGGTTTGATCGCCGTTTGTTAAAAGTTTTGTCGTTGTTCTATCTGCGGCAGGCCCGCCTCCAAATTTTTGTACGACTTCTGTTAAATGTATGGAACGTTCATGTAATGGGACTGTGAGTGATAATTCTAGTCGTCTTCCTTCTAATATTTCGCGGAATAATTTTCTTTGTTCTTCTGAACGATGGAGATGTTTTTTTCTTCTCCAACGGCTACGCCCGAAAATAGAGTATAAAAGTACACCTACAACGGGAAGAAGTGCTAATACTAAAAACCAAGCTAAAGTACTTTGGGGAGATCTATTTTCTATAAAAATAACGAATGAAATTCCTACGATTGTGATGGACCATAGAGCACCGACAAACGTATATAACGAAATAACCGATGTATTTAATAGGAAAAGAACGATAGATACGATTGTAAATATTAATAATAATTGAACGATAGGTTTCTTCATTTCTATATAATTCCTCTAATCTTTCTTAAATATAGACTTCTTAAATAGAAGATATAATCTGACATCCTTATTATAAAGTGTTTTGTTTTTTTTACAAAATATAGACATTTGTCCTATACTTTCCGCATTTGTCCTACATACAGTATATTGTTACGTTGTTATCCCGTTATTTGCTGGGTAGTAAAAATCCCATCTCAAAATTCGATGAGTGCAAGGAAGTTAGGCGGGAAATGATTGTCCATAAATGCCCGATTGATTTGGGCTAATAATCAGTGGGGGAGGGACAAAGCCCGCGCCGATTAAAATTTCACTTTATATAGCAAAAGGGATGAATAAAATGTATGGTCGTCCAATTGGAGGATTTGGTTATCCATATTACTCGAATTATGCTTATTATCCAGATTACCAACAAGATCCGTATTATTCATACAATATTAAAGTGAGGAAATTGAAAGGGAGAGGTGAATAATGAATTATATAGAAAATAACGGAGTGTATTATCGCAATCATAATGGAGGACACCATCATAATGGAGGACACCATCATAATGGAGGACATAATCATCATGGAGGACACAACCATTATGATCATCACCATCATCATCACGGTGGTGGATGGGGCTGGGGTGGAGGCGGCTCATGGGGAGGCGGAGTTTTCCCAGGAAGTTTTGCGGGAGGTATGTTAGGTGGGCTTACAGCAGGTGCATTAACGGGTGCAGCAAGTGGAGGTTATTATCCAGCACCGTACCCAGTAACATATCCAGCACCATATCCAGTTCCATACCCAGGTTATCAGCAAATACCATATCAGTATTAAACAAAAAGAGGTTATCCTCTTTTTGTTTAATACTATATTTATTTATGAAATACTTCCAAAATAAAGGTAAAAATATGTTAATATTTTATTATTGTAATTCAAAAACATATATACCAATTTAAACTTTTATATTATTATTCGTGAATAGTTATATAGTATGTTCTAATGTCTATTTTGCTATTAAAAAGCATAGAGGTTAGACGCGAGTGGAATGAGTAGGAACAAGGGTTGCATAGAGCAAGTTAAAGGAATGCGGTATAATAAGGCAAGCTAATTAGGGAGATGAGAAGCTACTAATTATAATTGGAACGGTATTATATTGCTTTTTTTTACAAATAATATTATGTTATTTTAATCGGCATAATTCAAAATGTGATGTATGTAAAGGGTTATTATTAGAAAATGAAATATCTCTATTTCTATGAAAAGAAACAAGTTGTGTTTTAGTTAGATAGGAAGCAAGGAGAGATGCGCATGCTAGAACAAAGAGGTCATGCATTATATGACTCTTCATTGCGAGATTTAAAGTTAGCATTAGATGAGTCTTCAATTGTTGCAATTACAGACCGAAAAGGTCTTATTACATATGTAAATGATAAGTTTTGTGAAATCTCCAAATATAAAAGAGAAGAGTTAATAGGAAAAGATCATCGTATTTTAAATTCAGGATATCATCCGAAAACTTTTTTTCAAAACTTATGGAAGCGTATTTTGAATGGGAAAGTATGGAGAGGTGAAATCCAAAATCAAGCAAAAGATGGTACATATTATTGGGTTAAAACCACAATTGTTCCATTTTTAAACGAGAAAGGAGAGCCGTATCAATTTATCGCGATCCGAAATGACATTAGTAGTAGAAAAGAAGCAGAACAGAGATTACGATTGAGTGAAAGCCGTTATAGGGAACTTGCATATCATGATGCTTTAACGAGTTTACCGAACCGATTACAGCTAATAACGACTGTTAATGAACTGATTGCAGGGAAAAAGGAATTTGGCATAATATACTTTGACTTAGATCGTTTTAAATTAGTAAATGATACGTTAGGTCATATGATAGGAGATTTACTTTTAAGCGAAGTTGCTTCACGGTTGCATTATGTGTTAGGAGAGAAAGATGTTCTGGCTAGGCTAGGTGGCGACGAATTTGTGCTGTTAACAAATGAACATACACAAGATGAGATGCGGCAGTTAGCGACATCGGTATTGTCATGTTTTCAGGCACCATTTATGCTTGAAGGTCATGAAGTATACATTTCAGCTAGTCTAGGACTTTGTTCATATCCACAAGATGGACAAGACGTGGAAACACTATTGAAAAATTCGGATTTAGCTATGTATAGTGCGAAAGAACAGGGAAGAAATGCGGCGTGTTTCTTTACAGATGAGTTACGTGCAAAAATAAATCGTAGAATGAAAATCGAGTTTGCTTTGCAAAAGGCAATTCGTGATGAAGAATTAGATGTAGTATTACAACCTATCATTGATTTGAAAACGAAGAAATATACTGGCATTGAGGCTTTAGTGCGCTGTATGACAGAAGAAGGGCCTATTTCACCAAGCGAATTTATTCCAGTAGCTGAAGAATCTGGACTTATTATAAAATTAGGAGATTGGGTATTAGAAAAATCGTGTCGCCTGTTTAAAACATTACCGGATTACCAAGAAGGATTAAGGTTATCTGTGAATTTATCCATACAACAATTAATGCAGAAGCGTTTTATTTTGTCTGTACGTAGCATCTTAAGGAGAACTGGTTTTCCTCCGAATCGTTTAATTTTAGAAATAACGGAAAGTATTGCTGTTCGCCATTTTGATTATATTATCGCTACATTACAAGAATTAAGAAGTATGGGCGTATTAATTGCTTTAGACGATTTTGGAACTGGCTATTCCTCATTGTATTATTTAAAACAATTGCCACTTGATATCGTAAAAATTGATCGTAATTTTATTCGTGAATTTCATTATGATCATGCACAGCCAGAAAGAACGATTGTAAAATCTGTTATTGAAATTGCCCATAGTTTAAATTTAGCAGTAGTTGCTGAAGGGGTAGAAACGGTAGAACAAGAAAGTTTATTACAATCCATGGGCTGTGACTATGTACAAGGATTTTATTATGCAAAACCTTTATCCGTAGGAGAGTTAAAAGAAAAGTTAATTACGGATTTTTAATAGAAAAGAGAAGCTAAAAGCTTCTCTTTTTTTAATTCGTTTTTTGTGAGTTTTTCATTAATACGGGATAAAGAATAAGACCTAATATAAACAATCCAATTCCTAAGAAAAACGTTTTTAAATCAGCAGTTCCCGTTTTGATAACCCAAATAGAGTATACAAATGCTAATGTAGTAATAACCCCGTCTTTTATTCGAGATCCTGGCATTATATCATATGTTTCTCCTGTAATAACCAATTTAAATTGGTACAGAGTAGAAACAAGGTATGGAATTAAATAAGCTAATGTTGCTACAACGATAGCGAAATTATATGCTTCTGAAACAGTGCCAGAAATCGTTGAGAATAAGAAGATTTGTGTCATCACATTTGTAATAAATAATGATTTTGAAGGACTACCCTTTTTATTTGTTTTACTGAAAAACTTAGGGAAAAGTCCATTTTTGGCAGCCTGGTAAGGTACTTCTGAACTAACAACAATCCAGCCAACAGTAGATCCAAATAAAGATACAAGTGCTAGTAACGCCATTATATATGCGCCTTTATTGCCGATTGCTAAATTTAATGCGTCTACTAATGGTTTTTGAGACTCTTTTAAAGCTTCTTGCGAGAGAGCTCCCATTGTAAGTAAAGTAATTGACATGTAAATAATAAGAGCAATAATTAGGCCGAAAATTGTAGCTTTTTTTACATCACGCTGTGATTTTGCGCGGTTAGAAAGCATAACTGCTGATTCGATGCCGATAAACGCCCAAAGTGTTGCAATAGCAGCTGAATTGATTTGTCCACCTAACGAGATGGATTGTCCAGCTTCATTCATAAATGTTTGACCGTCTCCGAAATTAGAGGCGTTGAAAATGAATAATGTAATCACAATAAACATTGTAAATCCGATAATTTTTGCAATGGTAGCAAGAAGATTCATATTTCCAGCTCGATCAATATTTTGAGAAAGAATATATTGAATTCCCCATAACATAAGGCTACATACTAGAAAAGTTAACCCTTTTCCTAGTTCTAGTGAAAATCCATTTATTGAAAAGAGAATTTGCTTACTTTGTAAAACTGGAAAAAATGTTGATAAATATCCAGCAAAGGAAATAATAACAGATGCTGTTGCTGCCCAGTTCGCAGCCCAATATCCCCACGCCATACTATACCCTGCAACTTTACCTGCTTTTTTTGAAGGAAACATCGCTTGAGCGTAACTTTGTGGTCCTGCTTTTAATTCTGGTTTTCGAATTGCTAAATTTCCAAATACGAGTGCAATCATAAATACGCCAAGTCCTGTAATACTCCATGCGAGTGTAGAACCCATTGGACCTGATACTTGTGCTAAATTTGCTGGGAGCATAAATACGCCACCGCCAACCATATTCCCGATAACAAAAGCTGTTAAAACCCATAATCCCCATTTTTTCGTTTCCATTTTTGTTAACTCCTTTGTAGTAAGATTTGCTTAAACATCATTTTTTACTAGCTTTTTGGCAATAAAAAAAGAGCCATGTAGATAAAAAATACCTACATGGCTCTTCGCCAAAGCGTAGGTACAACGGGAATAACCCTTGTACCTACGCGTAAATTTTCCGCTAGGTTTCAAGGGTTACGTATGATGATGATGTTTTTGTGCAAATGTAACTACAATTGTTGTATAAGTAAGCATAGTTCTTTGCTCCCTTTCTCCTCTGATTTTGAAGTTAGTATACTACATGTTTTTTTGAATGAAAAGAAAAATATAAAAACTTTTATAAAAATACGTTTTAGAGATTAAATATTTACCTATATTTTTCTTGTACTGGAAAATAAGTGAGAGATTGGCAGAAGAGTGTAGCATGGTATAATACATATAGAATTAGAAGGTGACAAGGGGCTATTGTAGATGATGAGTAAGTATGAGCAAATTTATATAGAAATCAGTAAGTCTATTGATAATAAGCACTTAAAAGAGGGATGCAAAATCCCATCAGAAACAGAATTAATGAAGCAGTATGAGGCAAGCCGAGGTACTGTAAGAAAAGCAGTAGATTTATTGCAAGAGCGTGGATATGTGCAAAAAATTCATGGAAAAGGTGTTTTTGTATTAAAGCGAAAAAATATTGAGTTTAACTTCGGTGGCATTGTAAGTTTTCAAGAAGAAAATGAGCGTCTAGGACGTCATTGTATTACAGAAGTCGTGGAAATGGAGAAAGAAGAAGCGACAAAAGAGGTTGCAAAATTATTAAACGTGAAAGAAAAAACAAAAATAGATCATATTAAACGTGTACGAAATATTGATGGAGAAAAAGTAATTTTAGATATAAATCATTTTGTATCTGAGTTTATTCCAGGATTAACGAGAGAAATTGCAATGGCATCAATTTATAAATACATTGAGAAAGAATTAGGGCTACATATTAGTTATTCGCAGAGGGTAATTGAAGTGCAGCCGTGTACAGATGATGACCGAAAGTATTTAGATTTAAATGGCACAGATTATGTTGTCGTTGTGAAAAACTTTACTCATTTATATGATGGGAGTCAGTTCGAATATACGGAATCACGTCACCGCTTAGATATTTTTCACTTTTCGGATGTGGCGCGAAGAAAGTAAAGAGGTGAAACGAAATAACGTTTCATCTTTTTTTTATAAAAAAAACATCAACTCATATATACGAGTGTTGACTAACTTATATATACGAGTTAATATGTAAGTGTAAACGGTATCAAAAAAAGAAAAGAGGGACGGGAATATGGGGAAAGACTATCGTAAAACAGCAGAGGAAGTGTTGCAGTACATTGGTGGGAAAGACAATATTGAACAAGCTGCGCACTGTGTAACGAGGCTCCGTATCGCTTTAAAAGATGAAAGTAAAATAGATAATGATAAATTACAGTCTGTTTCATTAGTAAAGGGAGCGTTTCATAATGCTGGGATATTTCAAATTGTAATTGGTCCAGGGGATGTAGATCGTGTTTACGCTGAATTGATAACGCTTGCAGGTATGAAGGAAGCGACAGTGGCTGACGTGAAAGATTCTGGAAATCAAAAGTTAAATCCAGCTCAAAAGTTTGTAAAAGTATTTTCAGATGTATTTATGCCGATATTACCAGCAATCGTAACAGCTGGTTTACTAATGGGGATTAACAATTTATTAGGGGCAAAGGACTTATTTTTTGATGGTAAAAATTTATTAGATGTTTATCCGAATTTAGGTGGGCTTTGGGATTTAATTAATATGATGGCCAATACAGCATTCGTATTCTTACCAGCACTTGTCGGTTGGTCAGCAACGAAGCGTTTTGGTGGTAGTCCAATACTAGGTATTGTTATGGGCTTAATGCTTGTGCATCCGGCCTTATTAAACGCCTGGGATTATGGAAAAGCAGCGTCTGGTTTAGAGGGTCAAAAGATTGAGTACTTCAATATTTTAGGATTGTTCCAAATTGAAAAGGTAGGATATCAAGGTCAAATTTTACCGGTGTTAGTAGCAGCATTTGTATTGAGTAAAGTAGAGATTTTCTTAAAGAAACATGTACCAAATGCAATTCAATTATTAGTTGTACCAATTACAACAATCGTTGTAACAGGTGTATTAGCATTAGGAATTATCGGTCCAGTTACACGTCATATCGGAGATTTATTAACAGCTGGATTAGTAGGCGTATATGAAACAGTACCAGTAGTTGGAGCAGTATTATTTGGAGCATTGTATGCACCACTTGTAATTACAGGTATGCATCATATGTTTATTGCTATTGATCTACAATTAATTGCACAACACGGCGGTACATTTATTTGGCCGATGATCGCTCTTTCTAACATTGCGCAAGGTAGTGCGGCACTTGCAATGTTCTGGATTTCTAAAAATCAAAATGATAAAAGTATGGCATCGACATCAGCAATTTCCGCGTACTTCGGTATTACAGAGCCAGCGATGTTTGGTGTGAATTTACGAAATAAGTTTCCGTTTTATGCAGCAATTATAGGATCTGCTGTGGCAGCGATATTCATTACATTAAATGGTGTATTAGCACCTGCTATCGGAATTGGCGGATTGCCAGCATTTATTTCGATCATTCCGAAATCGATTCCAATGTTTATTGTAGGAATGATTATCGCAGTTGTAATCCCATTTACGTTAACATGGTTATTTGCGAAAAGAGTTAAACAGAAGTAGGAGGAAGTTAAACATGAAGGATTGGCATAAAAGTGTAGTCTATCAAATTTATCCGAAGAGCTTTAATAGTTATTACAATAAAGAAACCGGTGATATAAAAGGGGTTACAGAGAAACTAGATTATTTAAAAAAACTCGGAGTGGATTATATTTGGTTAACACCGATATACCAATCACCACAAAATGATAATGGGTACGATGTAAGTGATTATTATAGCATTGATCCATCTTACGGAACGATGGAAGAGTTTGAAGAGCTTCTAGAAAAAGCGAAAGAACGTGACATTGAAATTATGCTTGATATCGTTGTAAACCATAGTTCGACGGAGCATAAGTGGTTTAAGGAAGCAAAAGAAGATAAAAATAGTCCATATCGCAATTATTACATTTGGCGTGATGAAAAAAATAATTGGCAGTCTAAGTTTGGAGGATCCGCTTGGAAGTACGATGAAAAGACTAAGCAATATTTTTTACATTTATTTGATGAGACACAAGCAGATTTAAATTGGGAAAATGAAAAGCTTCGTGAAGAAGTGTACGATATGATGCGCTTTTGGCTTGATAAAGGGGTAACAGGATTCCGCCTTGATGTTATTAACTTAATTTCAAAAGACCAACGTTTCTTAAGCGATGACGGAAGTACCGCGACAAGTGATGGACGTAAATATTATACGGATGGTCCGCGTGTTCATGAATATTTACAAGAGATGAATAGAAATGTATTTGAAGGGAAAGAGGTAATTACAGTTGGAGAAATGTCATCGACGACAATTGATAATTGTATTAAATACTCAAACCCTGAGCGCAATGAACTGAGTATGACGTTTAGTTTTCATCATTTGAAAGTAGATTATCCGAATGGTGATAAGTGGACGAAAGCTGATTTTGATTTTATTAAATTAAAAGAAATTATGTCTAACTGGCAAATTGAAATGCAAAAGGGCGGGGGATGGAATGCATTATTCTGGTGTAACCATGACCAGCCTCGCATCGTGTCACGCTTCGGGGATGATGGGAAGTACCGAAATGAATCTGCGAAAATGTTAGCGACAGCTATGCACATGCTGCAAGGAACACCTTATATTTATCAAGGGGAAGAAATCGGTATGACGAATCCTAAATTCGAGTCCATCGAGCAATATCGTGATGTGGAATCGTTAAATATATATGATATAAAGCAGGAAGAAGGCTTATTAAAAGAAGAGATTATAGGGATTTTAAAACAAAAATCTCGTGACAATTCTCGTACTCCGATGCGGTGGAATGAAGAGGTGAATAGTGGTTTTACAACAAGTACCCCTTGGATTTCAGTAGCTGAAACCTTTAAAGAAATAAACGTAGAGAAAGCATTACAAGATGAGGAGTCTGTATTTTATCATTATAAAAAGTTAATTGAACTTAGAAAAACTTACGATGTTATTACAGAAGGAGAATATGCTATTTTAGATGAAAATCACCCTAAGATTTGGGCATATACACGTACTGTAAATAATGAAGTATTACTTATTATTAATAACTTCTATGGAGAAGAAATAACGTATTCTGTACCAGCCCATGTTCAATTAGATGGAATGAAACAAGAAGTACTACTGTCGAATTATAAAGATTCCAGCAAGGATATTACAAAACTTAACTTAAGACCATATGAATCAATTATATATCGATATACGAAATAAAAGGTTGTATGCCCACGCGGCATACAACCTTTTATTTTAAGACACCACTATACAAAATATTTACGTCTACTTCTGGTTTGAATTTTACTTTTGCATAATCTTTATTCCAATTTTTTTTCTTCCATAAGTCAGGATGATATGCAATAAGATGTCTTCCAATACCGAAAGCATCACAATTTGCTTTTTGTAGTTTGTTTGTTATTTTTTTCGCTTCTTTCGTAAGTTGTTTCGATAAGTCTTTATTTAGTTTTTTTCGTTCTCCCATTTTATAAATATTATCTCTTGGGGCTTCAAGTGCTATTACTTTTAGTTGGAGCTTAATGTGAGCATAAACATTTCCTTTTTTATCTGTTGTTATTTTTAAGTCTCGTTTTAACTTTCGATTGCTAATTTCCATTGTTAAATAATCAGATGTTTTCTCTGATTCATCGCTAGTAAGTTTTTGGGTTATACGGGCACTTGTTCCCATTTTTCCGGTTAATAATACGAATAAAACAGATTGTTTCAAAGGTAAATGCCCAGTTAATTTATCATTGTTAAATAAAGCTAACCCGTTTGTAATTACTTCTTTTCCTTTTATTTTTATAGAAGGGAGGGTAAAGTCTTTACCGGGATCTAACATTTTTGTAGCAGCTGTTTCTAAAGTTTCTTTTGGAAATACACTCATATCTTCTAAGCTTTTCACTTTTTTCTTTAGAAAATCTCCAATTAGTAAATTTCCTACTTTCTTTTTTTCTAGTATCTCGGATGTTTCACCCTCTACTGCAATAAGTTTTACTAAAGCAGTTGGGTTTGTTGGGTCCCGAAAGCTGACATCTAAATAGGGTAGTATACCCTTTTTTAGAATTTTGGTTCCTAGCGATTGAACACCATATTTGAAGTAGCGAATATTACCAGTCACATTTTTTTTTAGGGCATCGCTTGTATCCCGTATGTTATACCCGTTTGCTGAATGTATTTCATTCTCGAATGAAGATTGCTCTCCGCTTGAACTTTTTACGAGTTCAAGCGTTTGCTGTAGTTTATTCTCTTCCGTAATATCATATCCAATACTATAAGCTAATCTCGCTTCTCTTAATGGTTCTTGATCCCAACAGCCAGAAAGGAATGAACTAGTACATAATATAAAAAATAATTTAACTCTTTTTTTGAACATACTGTTCTCCTTTCTTCTTTCTTATTACTGAATAAAGTAGAAATAAAAGAGGGAGGACAACGATGAAAATATAGGTGAACTTATCAGTGAAAGTTGCAATTACTTTTAATTCTTCAGGTGTATCTATGAATAAGGCTACACTAAATGCAATAACTCCAACGATTGGAACAGCTTGTTTATGATTAGCAAGATTGAATATATGTCCAATTCCGATAGAAGCGGCGCAATAATAACTAGCAATAGAAGCTACAACTGTTATCATCCAAATTGGTATGAATAGTAAATCAGTTCGGTCTATAATCCCGATATGTAAAGAGCGCAATAAGTAAGCAACTGGTTCTGGAATAAGCTCAACTTGCTTTGGACTAAATACGATAAAGCAAATCCAAACAGTAAAAGTATAAAAGAGAGTCACAAATCCATTAGCGATAGAAATTGCCTTTAGTTTTGCCACAGCAGTCCCATTTACTTTTGGGAAAGCGATAAGAATAATTTCAAAACCATACATAGCTGTAATTGTTTCCTTTGATGCTTGAATAATATTCCACCATCCAGCTTCTGTAATGGGAAAAATATAAGAAAAGTCAGCCCGTGAGAGCCCAAGTCCAATTAACAGTGCCATTGGGAAAATAAGAATAGAGGCCATGACATAAAACCGTACGATGACTTTAAATGTGTTATAGGCTATATAGCAACAAGCTATTGTAAATAGTATGAGAATGGCAGACCAAGGAGTTGCTTGTAATATCCATACTTTAATGACATTACAAGCACTTAACATAACCGTCATACCGATAAGGGTAAAATAAAAAACATAAGCAAAACCTAATAGTTTTCCAAATTTATTACCAAATAGCATACAAACACTTTCATACATATCAGCATCAGGAAATCGTTTTAAGAAAAGCCACATAAGTAAAATAATGAGTTGAATCGCAAAACCAGCGATGAGAACAGAAATCCAGCCACCGCCTTTCGCTATCGGGTGAAGACGATTTGGTAGAGAAAGGATACCAACCCCGATTTGGCATTGAATAACGAAAAAAGTAAATTGAACAAGTGAAATTTTACTTTGCGTGTTTGTCACCGTTCTCATCCTCTCTCGTTACATGTTGTCGTTGCATTTTTTTCGGCTTTGGATCATGAGGTCGTTCCCAAAACGACCAAATTGGGAGTCTTACAAAAGAATCTTTCATATCCTTTAGCCGCATTGGTGCAAGGGGAGAAAGGTAAGGTGTATGAAAAGAATGGAGCTGACATAGGTGAACGAAAGTTATAATTAGACCGAATGATATTCCTATATATTCGAATATAGCAGCAAGAATCATTAATGGAAAACGAAGAATTCGAACTGCTGAACTCATATCGTTTGATGGAACGAGAAAAGATGAGATTGCAGTTAAAGCTACAACGATGATCATCGTATAAGAAACAAGTCCGGCTTTTACAATCGCATCACCAATTACTAAACCGCCTACAATACCGATTGTTTGTCCAACGCGGCTCGGCAGACGAATACCAGCTTCCCGTAATAACTCGAAAATTAACTCCATTAAGAGAGCCTCAAAAATGGGGGGAAGTGGTACTTTTTCTAATGAAGCTTTAATTGTATAAACGAGTTCAAGTGGCAACACATCAGGATGAAAAGCAACTGTTGCGATATATATAGCTGGTAAGAGAAAGGCTATTAAAAAACTCACTAAGCGAATCATTCGGACGAATGAACCGACAATCCAGCGATTATTATAATCATCAGGTGATTGATAGAAAGCGAATAACGTAACAGGTACGATGAGCGCTGTTGGATCTCCGTCAGATAAAATAGCAACTCGTCCTTCCATTAAATTAGCGGCGGTTCTATCTGGGCGTTCTGTATTTAATTGCTGCGGGAAGGGTGAGAAAGATGTATCTTCTATAAATTCCTGTATGTAGCCTGGTGGCATGAGTGCGTCTGTCTTAATCATTTCCAATCTTCTTTTTACTTCTGCAACGAGATCGTCATTAGCTATATTTTGAATATAAGCAATTGCCACTTTCGTGTGCATTTCTTCACCAAGTGTGAAATATTTAACGACGACATTTGGACTTTTTATGAGTTTACGAATAGAAGCTAAATTGGTTGCTAAATCTTCTACAAACCCGGTATGTGGTCCACGTACTATCCGGCTCTGTTATATCTCTTTTTAAAGATAGAGCTGTTTCGAAAATACAAAAACTATCAACATGTTCATGAAAATATAATGACTTTCCTTGTAATAAAAGCTGCACCCCATAATTTAAATTCGTTTCTTTTTTCATATTTAATGTGGAAAAAGCTTTATCTAAAGCCAAATCCGATCGTGTTAATAAAGGCTCGAGAGCTAATTGATGAATTAAATTTGGATCTGCTAAAGATTCGAGATATATAATGGTTCCTTTTCCGTTTTGAAAAGGGATATCTAATTTTTTTATATCATCTGAATGACAGAGTTTATTTTCAATGTAATTAATATTTTCCGGAAGCGATGGAAACATATGCTTTTGATTTTCACTCTTTTGTTGTTCTTTTTGCTCTGTCATAATTTCCACCTCTTTTAGAATAAAGTCGCTTCTGTTAATTTTTGCTTTTTGTGAGAAATTTATGCTTGTATTATTTGAAAATAAGTAGCTTGAAAGTTACGTTACGTCATCTTTTAAAATAAAGAAAATGAGAAGTAGGGGATGGAAAGAAAGTATATATTAGATTAGCGGTGTTGATATAAATCTTTTGTACTATAGAGGATAAGCCTAGCGGTATAAATAATTACATCATTCGATGAATAGGAAATTTATGAAAGGCAATTTATACTATTAGTATTGTGTCTTGCCTTTTTAGGTGCAGTACACAGCCGGTGATTGGCTAGTGGAGGTTCTTCCATTTTGCCAGTGCCGGTTTTTTATTGGATAATAGAGAAAATAAAGTTCTATAAAGAAAGAAGGGGTTGTTTTGAAAGCTGTAAATTCTATCTTTATGAGAGAAAAGATTGCTAGTTCTTATCTTTATTTTATTTCTTTTCTTGGTTTGGTTACTATAACTATATCTTTACTTGAAATTAAAATCCCTTCTCATCCAACAATACTAATATTGTTATTAATATTTATGGGGATTGCAGAGTATTTTCCTGTACGATTTTGGAGAGGGACTAGCTCGCTTACCTTTCCGATAATTTACGCTATGAGTTGGCAGTTTGGAATCCATATAACTATTATTTCTATTGTACTCGTTACGCTAATTATTCACCTGCACCGCCGTTCACCGATACAAAGAATGTTATTTAATAGTACTCAGCATGCACTTAGTTTAATCTTGGCCGAATGGTTTTCAAACAAATGTATGTCCTTATTAATTAACAAAATAGATATATCAGTTCTGTATGGAAATTTAATATCTTTGTTATTATTTTGCGTGTTTTTTGTTTTTTCAACAATCGTTTTTACGATTTGTTAATGATACTCCTTCCGCAGCCATATTCAATCTATCAGTGGTATAAAAAAACTGTAACGGTATTTCTTTGCGAAACTTTTGGTTTCTCTTATGCGGCACTGATGCACGTATTAATTAGTACATATAGTGTGGAAGTAAACGAGATTACAGTACTGTTTTTCTTTTTTCCACTTGTAGCAACTTCCGTTATTAGTTCTTTTTCTGTACGGATAAGGATGGAGAAGGAACGATTATATGAGTTATTTCTTATTACGACCGAAATTAGTCGAGGATTAACCGGAGGAAACTTGAAACATATTAAACAAGCACTTAAAGGTTTTTTTGGTATACAAGCATATGTAATATGGACAAAAGATGATGGGAACTGGAATATTCTATTAAAAGATGGGAAAGTCCGCCTAGATTTATCTGATGATTCAGAAAAGTATGGGGCGTTTGAGGAACTTTCTAAAAATCTTGTATTTAATGATTGGAAAATTGGTACGGCTCCTGGAGATGAAATATTTGATAATGTTATACGCTCACTTGTATATTTTCCTCTTATAGTAAATGATGAATTAGTCGGAATGTTTGTTGCAGGGAAAAGTAGAAATGCGGGTTTCTTTCCGGAAGATGTACAGTCGTTAGCTACATTTTCTAACCAATTAGCTAACGTTGTTAAAACAAGGATATTGATTTCTGAACAGGAAAAAAGAATGATCTTAGAAGAAAGAAATAGAATCGCCCGTGAAATTCACGATGGTATTGCGCAAACATTAGCCGGGGTGATATTCCAACTAGAATCCGCGCAGAAAAAATACCGTGATAAACCAAAAGATATGCAGCAAATAGTAGAGAAAAGTATAAAAGATTTAAGAGGAAGCTTAGGAGACGTTCGCTATTCTATTTATGCTTTAAAACCATATCCGACACAACAATTAGGGCTAAAGCAGGCGATAGCAAGTAAAATAAAATCTTTAAAACAAGAATATGAACTAGATATTACATATCATGAAAGAGGTCATGCACGTGCGCTTAGCTTTTCAAAAGAAAGGGTTATTTTTGATACATTACAAGAGAGTTTGCAAAACATTGTAAAACATGCACAAGCAGACAAGACTGATGTTTTACTTAGCTATCAAAGTGAGCACGTGCTTTTAAGGGTTAAGGATAATGGGATTGGCTTTTCACTATTTGAGTCTATGGTTAAAACGAAGAATGAGCCACATTATGGTATATTACATATGAATGAACAAGCTGAACAATTAGGGGCTACTTTACAGATTGATAGTTCTGTAGGGAAAGGGACAAAAATTACACTATTAATTCCAGATTCACAAACAAGGGGTGCGTAAAATGATTAAAATATTAGTAGTGGATGATCATGCTTTTTTACGAGACGCAATTCGGAACATACTAGAGGATGAATCTGATATGAAAGTGGTTGGAGAAGCTAGCTCTGGGGACGGAGTATTGGGAAAAGTAGAAGAATGCAGACCAGATTGTATTTTGATGGATATTAATCTTCCGGGGAAAAATGGGATTGAAGCTACAGATTTGGTGAAAAAAAATTATCCGAATTGCCGAGTACTTGTGTTTACAATGTATGAGCATGATGAATATTTAATGGATGCACTCCAGGCTGGTGCTGATGGTTATTTATTGAAAGATTCATCATCGGAGCAGGTAGTAGCAGCAATCCGGATGTTATATCGAGGGGATTCAGTTATTCATCCGCGTATGACTAAAAAATTAATTACATATCATCAGCAAAAAATGAAATTAGAATCAAATGAAAATGAACTGACGGAACGTGAAAAGGAAATTCTTTTTGAATTAGTAAAGGGACTTAGTAATAAAGAAATCGCTGAAGCTCTATATATTAGTGATAAAACAGTTAAAATTCACATCAATAAAATTTTTAAAAAACTAAATGTGAAAAGTCGATCGCAAGCGGTGATTTATGCTGTTCGAAATCAATTGGTTCCGTTGGATTAAATAGGAAATGTTTAAAAGAACTATCATGTTTATTTATTCTTTATTACAAAGTATAAAGAGCAAGATAGTTCTTTTGTACTATGTAGGTATAGAATCCTTAGAGAAAAGATACTCCTTTTGTTCAATTTTCAGAATAATCAAAATGTGAAATAATAAAAATAGAATTACATTTTAATCGTGTTAATAATTCATTTCGTGAAAATCCTTTGTTGGAAATAAATGATGGAGGGCTCTTATAGAAAGAGAAAAGTGAGTAATTAGCTATATGAGGTATGGGGATGGTAGTAGTGATGGAAATCTTTCATGATACACAAGATTAAGATTAATAGAGTTTCCAATGCTAAATAGGAAGTTAAGAATCAATTTGTTTCAAAAAATAATATTAATAATGGGGAGATGCAATATGAAACGAGGGAAATTTGGAAAGATTCTTATTGGAACGTTAACAGCTGGAATGTTATTGTCTCAAGGAATTCCATATAACGTCTTAGCTGAAGAGGTAAATACATCTACTTTAACTGGAATTGATGATGCAAATGCTATCTTGAAAGGTCTTACAAAGGAACAACGTAATGCCTTAAAAACGTTAGATACAAAACCAGGTTTTGTTATTTCGCCAGGTATCAATACAGCAAGTCCTAATAATGTGAATGTGATTATAGAGTTTAAGCAAGCACCTAGCAAAATTGAGGTATTAAAACAAGCGGCTAAAGGGAAAAAGGTAGCTCTTTCAAATGCGGAACAAAAGGTAGAGGCATCACATAAAGGGTTTAAAGCAGAGCTTGAACAGCTTCAAAAGAATAAAGAGAAAGGGACAAATTTAAAATCTGCAAAAATAACAAGAGAATATAAGAATGCTTTTAATGGTGTAGCGATTTCGTTACCTGCGAACATGATTGAAGACTTAGTTCGTACCGGTATCGTTAAGCGTGTATGGGAAGATCATGAGGTTAAAATTGATTTGCCGAAAGAAACAGCTAAGACTGCTGTTGAACCAAAAATGGCAGATAGTGTACCGCAAATTGGTGTAGACAAGCTGCATGATGAAAAAATAACAGGTAAAGGAATTAAGGTAGGTGTACTGGACACAGGTATTGATTACAATCACCCGGATTTGAAAGATGCATATAAAGGATATCGTGCAAAGCAAGGTGAAGATCCAAGCAAAATAGATCCGAACTCAATAAAAGGATGGGACTTTGTTAATAATGATGCTGATCCAATGGAGACAACGTATAAGGATTGGCAAAATTCTGGAGGATATCCTGAGATTTATGAGGGGAGTGCATATTATACATCCCATGGTACGCATGTAGCTGGGACAATCGCTGCAGACAAAAAGAATAATGTTGATTACGCGGTTACGGGAGTTGCTCCAGATGTAGATTTATATTCATATCGCGTATTAGGTCCATATGGAAGTGGACAAACAAGCGGTATTCTTGCTGCGATTGATAAAGCAGTAAAAGACGATATGGATGTTATCAATTTATCACTAGGTGCGTCTATTAATGATCCTTTATATCCTACTTCTGTGGCAGTAAACAATGCGATGTTAGCTGGTGTTGTTACAGTAGTAGCGGCAGGTAATAGTGGTCCGGAAGAAGGTACCATTGGATCACCTAGTGCAGCGGCACTTCCAATTACAGTTGGAGCCAGTGACGCTGCAATGAAGATCCCAACGTTTTCCGTCGATGCAGGTGATTTACATGTGGATAAGATGATGCTACTTGGAAAAAGCTTTACTGATAAGATTGAAGATTTGAAAGGTCAATCCGTATCAGTTGTATATGCAGGGCTCGGGAAATCAGATGATTTTACAGGAAAAGATGTAAAAGGAAAATTAGCTCTTATCCAACGCGGTGAGATTACATTTGATGAGAAAATTAAGCATGCTAAGGAAGCAGGCGCAAAGGCGGTAATCGTATATAACAATGTAGATGGTGAAATTACAAGTTATCTTGGGGAAAGTACTTCATCTATTCCAACGTTCCGCCTAACAAAAGTAGATGGTGAGAAATTACAAGCAAAAGCTGTACAAGGAGATGTGTTGTTAGCGTTTGGGGAACTAAGTAATATAAAAACAGAGGGAGATCACTTAGCTGATTTCAGCTCCCGTGGTCCTGCAACTAAGACAGATGATATTAAGCCAGATATTGTAGCACCAGGTGTGTCTATTTTCTCAACTGTTCCTGAATATATTAATGATCCAAAAGATGGAGAAAATTATCCGGTAGCGTATGGACGTATGTCAGGTACCTCTATGGCAACTCCTCATACTGCAGGGGTAGCGGCACTCATTTTACAAGAACATCCAAACTATAGTCCATTTGAAGTAAAAGAAGCACTCATGAATACCGCAGTTGACTTAAAAGAAGAGCGTTCTGTATTTGAGGTGGGCTCAGGGCGAATTGATGCATATCGTGCAGTTCATGCAGATACATCTATCGAGGTTGTTGATAAAACATCAAACGTTGTAGGTGATGAAGAAGTAGAAATTGAAGAAAAAACAGGTTCTATTGCATTTGGGTATAAAAATCAAATTGAAAATGGGCCTATTAAAGATAGTCGAAAAGTTTTAATTAAGAACAGCAGTAAAACAGATGGGAAAGAGTTTAAATTAGAGGTGGAATTTTCACCTACAAGTGTAGGTGTGCAAGATGCAGCGAAGAATGGTGTGAAGCTAAACGTACCAGATTCTATTAAAGTAGCTCCTGGTGCATCAGAGGAAATTAGTCCTGAAATTATCATTCCAGAAAACGCTGAGTTTGGTAGATATGAGGGCTATATTCATATTTCAAATAAAAACAATGAAAAAGAAGTATATCAAGTACCATTTGCAGTTAAATTCACAGAAAAAGAGATTGCGTCTGTAGATTTACTGAGAGATACAATGGCAACAGATGCTTCTAAATTCCATCCATTTATGGAAAGACCAAGTTCGCCGTTGACATTTAAATTAAATAGTCCTCTTGAAACCATTGATGCAGTTGTGAAGGACCGAAAGACAGGGAAGGCATTAGGAGTCGTTGGTACACTTAATGCAAGTAGTCTAACACCGAATGTTGAATATATGATGTTTTCTGGTATGGGAGGGTATGTACTTCCATTCACAGGAGATCCAGCTCATCCAATTGCGGATAAACCTGTTATGTTGCCTGATGGAGATTACGAATTGAACTTCGTTGGATATGATAAAGAAGGAAAATCTTATACAAAAGGCGATAGCATTATCATTGATAATGTAATACCTGAAATGAAATTTAAGGATGTACAACCTGGTATACACGAAGTCAATGATTCTATGTTTAAAGAAGAAGACGGCCAGCGTGCATTATGGGTGCATGGTAATATTTATGATTCTACAGTAGATGCATTAAAGGCAAAAGGCTTGCAGTATGATCAAAAAGCGAACCAAATTGTATATTATCAAAACTCAGCCTTTCCATCAGGTTGGCTGAATACAATTCAAGCAAATGGTGATTTTAAATTTGGAGTACTTCCAGAGGAAATAAACGAGCCGTTAAATCTAAAATTATTTGGATATGATCTTGCAACTGCAGGGAATATGGCAACTGGATATAAAGATTACGTCTTTGTAAAGGAAGGGACAGAATACGCTGTTCCAAGTTATGACAAAGATAAAATCAAATTAGGAGAGAAAATTACGTTAACTTTGAATCTTAATAATGTAAAACAGCTTATGTCAGGTACATTTGAAATTCCTTATTACAAGCAGCTATTTAAATTTACAGATGTGAAACCAAATCCAGCACTTACGGAATATGTAAAACAACATGGACTGAACCTTAAATTAGAAGATCCGAAGATAAGTGAAGAAGGAGCTTGGGAAAACAAGGTGAAAGTTGGCGCATCATTGGAAGGAAAAGAATTTAAAGGATTAGATGGAGATACACCATTTTTAGATGTTACATTCGAGATGGCGAACGATGAATACTTTAATGATTTAACTGCATTTGGAGTAGATAAGTTCTCTTATACAAAAGCTGGTGCATCTGAAGGCATTGAGATTCCTGCGTTTAAAGATAAATCTTTTGCTATTGTTTCGAAACATTCAACGGTTACAGGATATATTGGCCCTGAAGCTTTCTTGAATGAAGAGGGGTATTTAGGTAAGAAAGACTATACAAAACTAGGAGCAAAAGTGTACGCAGTTGGCAAGGATGGAAAGAAATATACAGGAACGATTGGTGATAACGGGCAATTTGAAATTCATAGTGTCCCAGTAAGCGATAAAGAATATGATATTTTCGTAGAAATGCCAGGTCATTTAAATAGTAAATTAACAACAAAAATAGGGAAAATGCAGGATGGAGAATTAGTGGGACAAAACTTTAGAGCTGACATGGATGATAACCTTGCAGGTGATGTAAACGGCGATAAAATGGTAGATATTCAAGATGCTAGAATAGCAGCTTTATCGTATGGAAAAGGAAAAGTATCTGTAAAAGATGGAGATATAAATCAAGATGGTGTTGTAGATGAAACAGATATTCGTTTTATTGAGAAAAACTTCTTGAAAAAGGGTCCAGATGCTAAAGAAAATCAGAAACCGAAAGAAAATGTAGGGCCAGTGACGTTAGAGAAAATCTTACGCTCGATTGGTTTAGAGCCAAAAAAATAAGGGGATACACTTCTAAGGGAAACTAAACGATAAAGCAATGAACACAGAAAAAATGGTTTTTGCTAACAACGAACCGGTAATGATTTACTGTAACATTACCGGTTATTTAAAAAATAGCTTTTTGAGTACATGAAGAAGATAGTTTAAAGCTAGTTTGCTTTCGTTATGGGGCAAGGTAGTTGCTTAATTAATATTGTTTGTGGGATGAAAATAAGGTTGTTGTTTGAACTTTAAAATAGGGGGGCTTGTGAAATGAGTATTAAGAAAAAACTTGGTATGGGTGTTGTAACTGCAGCGCTTGGTCTATCTTTAATTGGTGGGGGAACATATGCGTATTTTAGTGATAAAGAAGTATCACAAAACGCGTTTGCAGCGGGTACTTTAGATTTGAGTGTTAATCCTGAAGTTGTTATTAATGTCGACAATATTAAACCGGGTGATGAAATGGAGCGCGGTTTTCAATTAGTTAACAAAGGAACCTTAGCGATAGGAGACGTGAAACTTCTTACAGATTATAGTGTTATTGATGCTAAAGGAGATAATGGAAATGCTGATTTTGGTGATCATATCCGTGTTGATTTCTTATGGAATTTGGATAAAAATGAGGTTCCAATTTGGTCTACTACATTATCTGAGTTAAAGGTAGCTACGCAAAATGGAAGTATTCCTGATCTTGTACAAAAAGGTGTTGTAGACCGGGAAGGAAATGGACTTGCTCCTGGTGATGATGATACTTTCTATGTAATGTTTACATTTGTAGATAATGATGAAGAACAAAATGTATTTCAAGGAGATTCATTGAAATTAAATTGGACCTTCAATTCAATGCAGACAAACGGTGAAGAGAAATAAAGGTAAATGTTATATATAAGAATGAATTGAGAAATAGTATTTTTAATAGTGTAAAGGTTGATTTAGTGAATCAACCTTTTTTGTTTTTAGATTTTTTTATGTGTAGGGGTCGCATTTTTATAGTAGTCATAACAGAGCTTTTCACATTCATAGCAGTACTTCTAACATTTATGTCGAATTAAGAAGATATATAGGAGGGATACATATGGAAATAGCTGTAGAACGAGTTTTTACAAAGGAGATTTTAACAAGAGCTGCAAGTTTGTTTCATGTAACGGTGGAAGAAAAGCCACTTGGAGATTTTGAAAATTACATTTTTAAGGCGAAGGGTGATAGTGATGAAGATTACGTATTACGTTTAACGCATTCTTCCCATCGTTCTAAAAAAGAGGTAGAGGCTGAACTAGATTTTTTACGATATGTTGCGGAGAACGGTGCAAAGGTAGCGGGACCTCTTTACTCAACATCTCAAAATCTTGTAGAAGAAATTGTAGTAGAGGATGGAACTTTCTTTTTTGCTTCCTTATTTACATACGCAAAAGGTGAGCAAGTAAAAGGAGAAGGATCGCCATATTGGGGAAATGCTTACTTTGAAGCGTGGGGAAAAGCGATTGGACAATTGCACCGCCTTACAATGAATTACCCTAAAACTGACTACCGTGATACGTGGGAAGAGGATGAAAGTAGTATTGTTAATGAATTAGAAGATGAGAACGTGAAAGAAATTGCAGCTGTATTAATGGAGGAAATAAATGCTCTTCCAATTGAAAGAGAAACATTCGGCCTTATGCATGGTGATATTCATCCAGGCAATTTTCACTATGATGGAAAAGAGTTAACAATCTTTGATTTTGATGATGCGGCCTATAATTACTTCATTCATGATTTGGCAATGGTTCTTTATTACTCTGTTCTTTTTACACCGTGGACAGTGGAAGAAAAGACGACATTCGCTCGTAAACAGTTACAAGTGTTAAGAAAAGGGTACGAATATGAGCACAGGCTGGCGGATAGTTGGTATGAATCGTTACCTTTATTTTTACGTTTACGTGATATAGGTTTGTATGGCACGCTCCAAAAGAAATTTAAAGGGAAAGATATGCCAGATCATTTCAGAGAATTAGCTGAACAACTCTATGAAAGAATTATAAAAAGAGAAGCGATTGTGAATATATAATACATTCATATTAAAACAAAGTATATAAAATAAATATATACTTTGTTTTTTTATACAAAAATATGTTTATTTTATTAAAATAATATTGTTATAGATTCGGTATGCACGTATAATTTTATGTATATTCTGAATATTCTTTAAAAATGAGGAGGGGGAATGTTGGAAGCAATCGTAAGTTGGATCAATAATATTGTTTGGAGTCCAGCACTTGTTTATTTATGTTTAGGAGCAGGTTTATATTTTTCTATTCGAACGAGGTTTTTACAAGTAAGGCATGTAGGAGAAATGGTGAAGCTTACATTTCAAGGAGAAAA
Source organism: Bacillus toyonensis BCT-7112 (assembly GCF_000496285.1). Taxonomy (GTDB): domain Bacteria; phylum Bacillota; class Bacilli; order Bacillales; family Bacillaceae_G; genus Bacillus_A; species Bacillus_A toyonensis. Next base: position 3,268,458 of record NC_022781.1, read on the forward strand.
ATCGGATGCTGGTGTTTCTTCTTTCCAGGCGTTAGCGCTTTCATTATCAGGGCGCGTTGGAACAGGAAATATTGCGGGTGTTGCAACGGCTGTTGCATTTGGTGGTCCAGGAGCTGTCTTTTGGATGTGGGCGGTAGCTTTTCTAGGAGCAGGTTCTGCTTATGTAGAATCAACACTTGCACAAATATATAAGACGAAGCATCAAGGGCAATTCCGTGGTGGTCCGGCTTATTACATTGAAAAAGGGCTAGGAGTTAAATGGTATGCATTAGTATTCGTTGCGGCAACAATTCTTGCAACGGGGATGCTGTTACCGGGTGTTCAGGCAAATAGCATTGCTGTAAGTTTGGAAACAGCTTTCGGTATTAATACTTCTGTATCTGGAGCGGTATTAGTAGCAGCATTAGCGCTTATTATTTTTGGGGGAGTTAAGCGAATTGTTAACGTAGCACAAGTTGTAGTGCCGTTTATGGCACTTGGTTATATTTTAGTAGCTTGTGTAATTGTAGCTATGAATATTGAAAAGTTACCAGATGCTTTCATGTTAATTTTAAAAAGTGCATTTGCATTAGAAGCAGCTTTTGGTGGGATTATTGGTTTAGCAATCTCTTGGGGAGTAAAACGTGGTATTTATTCCAATGAAGCAGGGCAAGGAACTGGGGCACATGCGGCGGCAGCTGCTGAAGTATCACACCCAGCTAAACAAGGGTTAGTACAAGCATTTTCCGTTTACATTGATACATTATTCGTCTGTTCAGCAACAGCATTTATGATGATTATTACAGGCATGTATAACGTATTTGATGCAAGCGGAAAAAACTTTATCGTCAATAAATTAAACGGTGCACAGCCGGGTCCTGGTTATACACAGGCAGCAGTAGAATCTGTTTTCCCTGGATTTGGAAACGGTTTCGTCGCAATCTCGCTATTATTCTTTGCATTTACAACAATTATGGCGTATTACTACATTGCAGAAACGAATATTGCATACTTAAATCGTGATAAAGACCGTCCTTGGATGTCCATCGTACTAAAGTTTGTATTCTTAGGAGTCGTATTCTATGGTTGTGTAAAAACAGCTGCAACAGCGTGGGCTTTAGGTGACATCGGTGTAGGAATTATGGCATGGGTTAACATTATCGCGATTTTACTACTACAAAAACCAGCATTGATCGCCTTAAAAGACTATGAAAAGCAGAAAAAAGAAGGGAAAGATCCAGTATTTGATCCGCAGGAATTAGGAATTAAAAATGCTGATTTCTGGGAGCATGAATATGGGAAAGATAAAAAAGAAGAAGTATCTTAATAGGATAGGAACGAAGGAGCAAAGGGAACGACCTTTGCTCTTTTTTTATGGACAAAATGAAGCTGAAAGTTATTTTTTTGCCTATTTTTGAATATAAAAAGAATGTACATGCTTTGTTAGAGGAAGGGGGGAGTATGGTGATTGAGTTTCGTAATGTAAATAAATATTATGGTGACTTTCAAGTTTTAAAAGATATTAATCTGCAAGTACAAAAGGGTGAAGTGGTAGTAGTTGTTGGACCTTCAGGGTCAGGGAAAAGTACATTGCTTCGGTGTATAAATCAATTAGAGACAATTACAGATGGAGAATTAATTGTACAAAATACAGAGGTACACAATAAGAAAACGGATATGAATGAATTACGCCGAGATATCGGGATGGTCTTTCAACATTTTTATTTATATCCACATAAAACGGTTCTTCAAAATATTACACTAGCGCCTATTAAAGTAAATAAAGTTTCAAAAGAGGAAGCTGAGAAAACAGCGATGTTTTATTTAGAGAAAGTAGGAATCCCGGAAAAGGCTAATGTATACCCGCATCAATTATCCGGAGGTCAACAGCAAAGGGTAGCGATTGCTAGGGGACTTGCGATGCAGCCTGAAATTATGCTATTTGATGAGCCTACGTCTGCTCTTGATCCGGAGATGATTGGAGAAGTGCTTGACGTTATGAAAACGTTAGCTAAAGAAGGGATGACGATGGTTGTCGTCACGCATGAGATGGGATTTGCGCGAGAAGTAGCAGATAGGATTTTATTTATGGATGAGGGCCAAATTATTGAGGATACAACACCAGCAGCATTTTTTGCAGACCCAGAACAAGAAAGGGCGCGTCTATTTTTAAGCCGAGTGTTAAATCATTAAAGGAGGAATTTCATGCTTAAAATGAAAAAGTTGTTTACCTTAATCGTATTCTCATGTTTATTCGTACTTGTCGTTGCCGGGTGCGGAAGTAAAAAAGATGAGGCGAAAGAAACGAATACGAAGCAAGGCGGAGCCATAGAGCAAATTAAGAAGCGTGGGAAATTAGTAGTTGGGGTGAAGAATGATACGAATTTATTTGGATTGAAAAACCCTTCAACAGGGCAGGTAGAAGGATTTGATGTTGATGTTGCAAAGGCACTTGCGAAAAAAATTCTCGGAGATGAAAAGAAACTAGAATTAAAAGAAGTAACGTCTAAAACGCGTATTCCACTATTGAAAAATGGTGATATTGATGCAATTATCGCAACAATGACAATTACGGAAGAACGTAAAAAAGAAGTTGATTTCTCAGATGTATATTTTAAAGCAGGGCAATCGTTACTTGTGAAAAAAGGAAGCAATATTAAAGGTATTGATGATATAAAACAAGGTGTGAAAGTATTAGCCGTAAAAGGCTCAACATCTACAAATAACATTCGTCAAAAGTCACCAGAAGCGACTGTATTAGAATTTGAAAATTATAGTGAGGCATTTACGGGGTTAAAAGCAGGGAAAGGTGATGTTTTAACGACAGATAATGCAATTCTTTACGGAATGGCAAAGCAAGATTCAAATTATGAAGTTGTAGGGAAAATTTTCACGGATGAGCCGTACGGAATTGCTGTGCAAAAAGGTGCAGATGATTTAACGAAAGAGATTAATAGCTTACTAAAAGATATGAAGGCGAGTGGGGAGTACGACAAACTGTATGAAAAATGGATTGGCCAAAAACAAGAGTAGTAAAGTGAAACTTTAATTAGTGGGGCTTAATCCCAGTGAATAGTAAGAGTGAGGGGATGAGGGATGCTCATCCTCTTCTTGTAAAGAAAGAGGGGAGAATATGTGCCTGATTTTTCTATATTAACGAATAACATTGATATGTATTTAGAAGGCTTTAAGTATACAGTTATGTCTAGTGTAATTGCGTTAATAGGCAGTTTTATTTTAGGAGTAATTTTGGCAGTAATGCGTATTGCACCGATTCGTATTTTAAACTGGATAGGATCAGCTTTTGTGGAGTTTGTAAGAAATATTCCACTCGTATTAATTGCATTTATATTTTATTTCGCTTTACCTGTAATAGGAGTTACTTTAAATGGTTTTGTAGCAGGAACACTTACGCTTACGGTATATACTGCAGCGTTTATTGCCGAGGTTATTCGCGCTGGTATTTTATCAGTCGCGAAAGGTCAAATGGAAGCAGCGCGTTCCTCAGGATTGACTTATACGCGAGCGATGTACCATGTCGTTTTACCTCAAGCGATGAAAATCGTAATCCCTCCTCTAGGAAATCAATTTCTTAATTTAGTAAAAAACTCTTCCATACTCGGAATTATCGCTGGTGCTGATTTAATGTATCAAGGAGATTTAATTTCAACGAAGACGTTTGTTACGTTTGATGTTTATATATTTGTCGGGATGTTTTATTTAATATTAACAATTCCGCTCAGTATGCTAGTGCGTTATTTAGAAAAACGCTTGGCAAAGGAGGCGGTGTAAATGGATTTTAAGGGAGCTATAACAGGGGATCATATCCTCTTTTTGTTAAAAGGATTACTTATAACGTTAGAGGTAGCGCTCGTAGCAATTGTACTTAGCTTTATTATTGGTAGTGTAATAGGAATATTGCGCTATACGAAAATACCTGTCGTTTCACAAATATTAGGAGTTATCGTGGAAGTGATTCGAAATTTACCGCTACTTTTAATTATATTTTTTACGTATTTTGCACTTCCAGAAGCGGGATTGAAGTTAGAAATTATAACAGCTACAATTGTTGCTTTAACAATATTTGAAGCGGCAATGATATCTGAAATTGTTCGAAGCGGTCTATTATCTATCGAAAAAGGGCAGATTGAGGCTGCAAGGTCTTCAGGATTAACGTATGTGCAAGCGCTTTGGCATATTATTTTGCCGCAAGCATTAAGAAGAATGGTCCCCCCGCTTGTTAGTCAGTTTATTTCATTGCTAAAAGATACGTCGCTCGCAGTTGTTATATCATTGCCAGAGCTTATGCATAATGCTCAAATTATTAGCGGGCAAAATGTAAATTATATGATTCCGACTTTTATAGTAGTGGCTTGTATGTATTTTATAGTGAATTATAGTTTATCAATTTTATCGAGAAGATTAGAGCTTCGTTAACTCTTACAATATATGTAAGGGTTTTTTCCTTGTTTCTCCTTATTTTCCTCTAAATAGTATCTAAATCTTGCAATAATTCGATTTTTTATATTATTTTATCAGAAAAGTGTTAATTTTATATAGAAATTGTAATCGCTTTCGTGTATATTTTTATTATCAGAAAATTTTAAAAAGAGATAGGGGTACTTGTAGGGGGAGGATTAAGATGCAGCAACCAACAAATGAGAAATTACATCGTACGATGAAGAGTAGACATTTATTTATGATCGCACTTGGTGGTGTAATCGGAACTGGTTTTTTTCTAGGTTCAGGTTACACTATTAATCAGGCTGGACCAGGGGGGGCCATCCTTTCATATTTAGTGGGCGGATTTATTATGTATTTAACAATGCTTTGTCTTGGAGAACTAACGGTAGCAATGCCAGTTTCAGGGTCTTTCCAAAAGTATGCGACGAAGTTTATTGGACCAGGAACAGGCTTTATGATCGGCTGGCTATATTGGCTTGGCTGGGCAGTAACAGTAGGACTGGAATTAACATCGATCGGTTTAATGATGAAAAGATGGTTTCCAACTGTTGATGTTTGGGTATGGTGTCTTGTATTCGGAGTTATTTTATATGCTTCAAACGCTATCTCAGCGAAAAGTTACGCTGAATTAGAGTTTTGGTTCTCTAGTATTAAAGTAGTTACAATTATTGCATTCGTTCTACTTGGTGGTAGTGCATTACTAGGATTTTTACCATACGACGGAAAAGAAGCGGCACCTCTTTTCTCTAACTTCGTAAGCGATGGCGGGTTATTCCCGAATGGACTAGCTGCCGTATTACTTACAATGATTACGGTTAACTTCTCATTCCAAGGAACAGAGTTAATCGGGATTGCAGCAGGAGAAAGTAAAGATCCAGAAAAAACAATTCCACGCGCAATTCGTAATACAGTATGGCGCATTATGTTATTCTTCATTTTAACAATGACGATTTTAGTAGGATTAATTTCTTGGAAAGAAGCAGGCGTAATTGAAAGTCCATTCGTAGTTGTATTTGATAAAATCGGTATTCCGTATGCAGCTGATATTATGAACTTCGTTATTATTACTGCTTTATTATCTGTAGCGAATTCAGGATTATATGCAGCAACGCGTATATTATGGTCACTTGCAAATGAAGGAATGGCACCAACTTCTTTCAAGAAAGTAAATAAACGTGGTATTCCAATTACAGCGCTAGTCGTAACGATTGCGGTAGCTGGATTATCTCTATTCACAAGTTTCCTTGCAGAAGATACAGTGTACATGTACTTATTATCGATAGCTGGTTTATCGGCTGTTTCAAGTTGGATCATTATTGCGCTATCGCAACTTCGTTTTAGAAGTCAGTATATAAAAGGCGGAGGGAAATTAGAGGACTTAAAGTATAGAACACCACTATACCCGATTGTTCCAATTTTAGCTTTAATTACAAATAGCATCGTTGTTATTAGTTTAGCGTTTATTCCTGAACAAAGAATGGCGTTATATTGTGGTATTCCATTTATCATTTTCTGCTACATATATTATTATATGAGTAAGAAACGGAAGAAACCGATGAAAGTGGAGATGGAAAAAACAAATGAAACTAACAATCAAACACGATGATATAGAAGCAGATTTATCGTACGGTCAATTAGCGATTGGAAAAGAAAATGGGTATTCACCGTTACAATTACTCGTTTCTTCTATCGCAGGATGTAGTGCAATTGTCTTCCGAACAATTTTAGAAAAGAAACGTATTACATACGATACGTTTACAATTGAAACCGAAATTGGTAGAAGTGAAGCTTTATCAAAACCAGTTGAAAGTGTTCATTTGCACTATAAAATCAAAGCACAAAACATTACAGAAGAGCAGTTGGACAAGGCGCTGCAACTTGCAGTGAAAAATTGTACGATTGTTCAATCTGTAAAAGATAGTATAAAGGTTACGGAAACGATTGAATTAATAGGGTGAAACATAAAAACGTGAGACTACGGCTCTCACGTTTTTATGTTTTAGAAAGAGGAGAAATTTAATGGAATGTTTAGGGTGTAAATTAGCAAACAAAGAGGAAAAAATATATAAAGTATATGAAAATGAATATGTAACATGTTTTTTAGATCATGCCCCTTTCTATCCAGGACATATTTTAATTGTGCCAAAGCATCATGTTGTAGAAGTGGACGAATTAGATGATGTTGTAGCAAAATCGATTATGGATGCTTCTAAGCTTATTGTAAAAGCGATTAAGTCATTATATAAACCAGATGGAGTTACAATTTGTCAAAATGGTGGAATCTTTAATGAGTTAACGCATTACCATATGCATGTCGTACCGAGATATAAAGAGCGCTCGTTTGCCGAGTTTTATACGGTACAACCTGGAGAAAAACAGAATCATAACTTTGAAGAAACAAAGACATTGTTAAAAGAAGCGATAGAGAACATACTGCATCCCGAAAAGGCGTAAGAGTGATATTCTTAAGGGGACAGTCAGGAAAATTCTAATAAACAAAAGCCCGATTTCTCAGTTAAAATAGAGAAATTGGGCTTTTGTTTATTCTATTATTAAATTTTATCTATTAAAGAATGCTGCAGTGTCACAAAGTATATCGCTCATTCGTTATATAGAATGAGAGGAGGAATTATATGAAAGTTACAAACAACGATTATGAAAAGATGGAAGAGCTATACGAGTTGTACGAACAAAAAGTTTATTATGTAGCGTATTCTATTTTAAATAATATTCAGCAGGCTGAAGATGCAGTTCAAGAGACGTTTATTACTCTTTATAAGAACTTGGAAAAGCTCCATAGCTTGAACACTCAAGAGCTTAAACGCTACACTTTGAGGGTCGCGAAAAATAAGGCGATTGATAGTTACCGGAAAAATAAACGACATGAAACATTTTTAGAAGAATATGAAAGAGAATCAATAGAAGCAGTAGATGAAAATATTGAAGAGTGGGAAAAACGTAAAATGTCTGAGGTTCAAATTGATACATTGCTAAAAGAGTTAAATGAATCGAACAGACAGGTGTTTAAGTACAAAGTCTTCTATAACTTAACGTATCAAGAAATTTCAAGTGTCATGGGGATAACGGAGGCCAATGTCCGTAAGCAGTTTGAACGCGCTCGAAAACGAGTTCAAAATATGATGGGAGGTATACAACATGACGAATTCAAAGAACTCCAAAGAAATATATGAACTTGCTGAAAAAATTGCTTTAGATGATTTTGATAAACTCGAAGAACAGCATGAATTTTCACATACATATACGCGCAAAAAGAAATTGTTTATGGAGGAAATGCAGCTGAAAGACGGACAACCGCAGAAAAAGCGTAAAAAACATCGTATGTTAATCGCTGCTGCTTGCTTATTGATTGGCATGCCGACAACAGTTTTTGGTGCAGTGAAAGTCTATAATATGATTGTCCAAAAACAAAATTATGAAGTAAATGTTTCAGTAACAAATAAGGATTCGAAAAAGAGTGATAAGTGGTATAAGTTAAAGATTGGTAAATTGCCAGAAAATATGGAAGCAATTGATGATAGTGCTATGAAATATTCATTTAAAGATAACTACGCAATGGGGGGATTTTCATTCGCTCTTCGGAGGGTAGGGGAAAATACAGATTTTCAAACTCTGTATTCGAAAAGTTATGAAGAAAAAGAGATAAATGGTAGGAAAGCAGTAATTGTCCATAAAGAAACAGGAAACAACAATGTAATGTTTGACAGAAAGGTCTTTCTCTTTTTTGAGAAAGAAGGGATTATGTTAGAGAGTTATATTGGATCCGATATAAACGAAGAACAAATGATGGAAGTGTTAGGGAGCATTTCACTTGAGCCTACGTCAAAAGAAAAGGCATCACATATAGTAGAATATGATGAAAATCGTTTTAGCAAAGCAGATGAACCTAAAAAAACTAAGGTGATTCCTTTGAAAAAAGATAGCAAACGGCTATTTCATATAGGGAAAAAAGTTCCAGTCACGATAACGATGGATGACAGCCAAGTTGAATATGTGATAGAAAAAGTTGAAGTCTTTGATTCAATCAAAGATTTTAAACAAGAGAACTTTAATGAACTTGGCTTAGAAATACTAAGCAAGAATAAGGCTTTAAATCAGATAGGAGAATTGCTACCATACAGACGGGATGAATATAAACTCGGAAATGGTAAAGATTCAATTGATAAACTAGTAGAATCAAAATTAGTTAATCCTAAATTTGTTTACTTAACAACAAAAGTGAGAAATATTGGTGAAAAGTCGACGGAAGAAATTTATATGCACCCATCCATAAAGTTGCTTAAATCTGAAGGTAATGCATGGAACTACGCTGAAAGAGATGGAATTGCGGAAAAAAATATTATGACAGGCGAAGTTGATTATTTAGAACCTCACGGAGAAGGGAAAAGCTTTTACAATATTGGCAGTATCCGACCAGGACAAACGGTAAAAGTTAACTTAGGTTATTTTGTAGATGAGGATAAGCTGGATTCAATTTTCCTTGATGCTTTCCGTTACAGTGGGTTTAGTGGGACGGAGAATATGAATGCGAAAAATCGTTGGTGGTTCGATATTCGTCAATAATAAAACAATAGGAATAACTAGACTAAAAAGTTGCTTATATTTAGCAGCTTTTTAGTCTTCATACATATGTAAAATTTCTTTCGCACGTATACGTAAACCATCTATCAATTCTCTCGGTTCTAAAACTCGTGCATCTTTTCCCAGTCTATAAAATAAAGGCGTAATAAAATGGATTTCACCTTTATCAATTGTTGAATGTATATATCCTGTCCCATCTTCGTTTACTTCAACGAATTCCTCAAGATAAGGAACGCTTTTACATTGGCGTACGCCTTCTGTTGTCAGTAAAACATGTAACTGAGTAGGACTGTGTACTACGTTAGAGTTAGAGGCAAACCACTCTTCTAAATTCATGAATGTATCCTCATTTTCTTCCGTTGATAATATAGAAAGAATACGATCGATGCGATACAGTAATACCTTTTTCCTGTCATAGTCATAGGACGGTAAGTACCATAGCCCATCATGAGCATATACACCGATAGGATGAACATGTTTTGTTTTTATCCCCGATTTAGATTCGTATTGAAAGTGTAAATTTTTATTTTCAATAGCCGCTGTTAACACTTCGTTTAAAAGTGGTGTCTCAATTGTTCTCTTCGGATTCCAAAAGGCGATATAAGAACGTATTTTATCAACTTTCGCTTTCGCCTCATTTTGTAGAGAGCTATATAGTTTATGAGTAACAGAATTGATTTCTGTATTAAAAGGCAAGTCTCTGTAGTAGCTTAAAGATTGAAAGGCAAAAAAGATGGAGACTGCTTCTTCTTCGGTAAATAAAATAGGCGGAATTACTCTATTCGTTAATACTTTATATCCTCCGTTGCGACCCTGTTCAGCGTAAATGGGTAATCCCATATCACCTAAATCTAAAATGTATCTATGGACAGTACGAACAGAAATATTAAATTCATCAGCTATTTCTTGAGCTGTAAATGTTTTTTTCGCAGAAGCAAATATAAGAATATCTAATAAGCGTTTAGCTTTTGACAAATGTATCACCTTTTTTCTTTTTAAACATGACATAAATTGTCGTGTTTTATTGTTAGTATATTGTTTACATCATAATGTTATCAAGATGAGATGTAAGGAGGAAAAAATATGTCACGTGAAATAGTTTTATTTATTGCGGCGAGCTTAGATGGATATATTGCGAAAGAAGATGATGATTTAGAGTGGTTAATGGAAACGGAAGGAGAGGGAGATAACGGTTATACAGAAATGTACGAAACGATTGATACAATAATTATGGGAAAAAGAACGTATGATTATGTAGTAGAGCATATGGAAACATTCCCGTATGTAGATAAAAAATGTTATGTTTTTTCTAACTCAGAAAAAGGTTCAAATGAACACGTGGATTTTGTAAATGAAGAGGTAGTGGAGTTTACGAAAAGGTTGAAAGAGCAAGAAGGGTCTAAAATATGGATGGTCGGTGGAGGGAGTCTACTGAGAGAATTCTTTAAGAATAATCTAATTGATGAATATGTTGTCACGATTACCCCTCACATATTAGGTTCTGGAGTTCCGTTATTTCAAGCGAAGAATCCGGAAATTAATTTAACTTTAACGGATACGAAACGTTTTGGGCAATTTGTAAATTTATATTATAAAGTAAAGTGATAAAAAAACACGACTATTGATGGTAGTCGTGTTTCTTTATAGATGGTAATGAAATTATAAAGCAAGACCCGTAATCGACTTCGCTCGTTACAATAATATTTCCGCCGTGTAGTTCTACAATTTCTTTTACGATAGATAGCCCTAAACCAGTTCCGCCTGTAGATCGTGTTCTTGCTTTATCGACACGGTAAAAGCGGTCAAAAATGTGAGGGAGGTCTTCAGGTGGAATACCTTCGCCTTCATCTTCAATTGTAATGGAGATACGTTTATGTTCTTCTGTAATAGAAATGTTTATATGAGAATGTTCTTTTGAATGTCTATAAGCGTTATTTAAAATGTTTACTATAACTTGTTCAAATCGCTGTTCATCTAAGTTTACTAGCAGTGTAGGAGGACAAGAGAAAGAAACCTTAATATATCTTTCTTTATACATGGCGTTTACTTTTTCAGCTATGCGAGTAAGGAAGGTGTGTAAATGCACTTCCTTTACTTGAATAGAAAAGTTATGTTGTTCCATTTGTGCGAGTGAAAATAAATCTTGAACTAAGTTTGTAATGTAATCAGACTCATCTTTTATAATTGATAAATATCGCAAACGTTGTTCAGAAGGGGTGCTTTCTTTTAAAGCAATGTCAGCATAACCTCTTACGTATGTTAACGGTGTTCGTAATTCGTGAGCAACACTTGCTAGAAATTCACTTCGCTCTGTTTTCATATAATGTAAATCATTTGCGAGCGTTTGAATAGATGATGCTAGTTCACCAATTTCATCATTTCGAGTAGTCGTTAATGAAACGGACAAATCGCCTTTACTCATTTTTTCAGTTGCATGTTTCATGTGTAACAATGGTTTTGTTAATAAACGTGATAATAGGAAAATTGTGATGACTGTGAGTAGAAACGTGATGGCACCAGCAATAATGAATTGTTTCGTTAATCCATTAACTAACTTTTCAATTGATTCTGTTCCAAGAAACATATATACATAGCCTTCATGTTTTCCATCTACTACAATGGGGCTAACTGTACATATATAATTAGATGTTTTCCAATGATTTTCTATAATCTCTCCATTATGGTCTGTTCGAGTTTGCATTTTACTAATATGATCGTTTATAGTCGTGTTTATTTCGTTAGATTTAGCTAGTATTTCTTTATTTGCATTTGTAATAACGACAGTTGTTTCAGCTTCAGATTCCATTAATGCTACGTGAGAGATGGTTTGCTCATCGTAATATTTTTCAAGTACATCTCGATGACTATTTCCTCGCTTTAATAAAGCTGTCATTTCTTCATTTACTCTAGTGTTTACAAGACTATAATAGAGCAAAATAAAGAGAACACTTTCAATTAAAAGTGTAACAATTAAAAAATAAAATCCGAATTGAATTGAAATTCGTTTCATCGTTTTGCCCCTTACTGTTCAGTATCAATCCATCGATAACCTACTCCATACACGGTTTTTAAATGATGATCAATAGGGAAATTTGCTTTTCGCAATTTATCACGTAAATTACGAATATGTGAATCGACTGTGCGATCTTCTGTATTTGTGTTTAACCCCCAAATTCGTTCGATGAGCTGATCACGGTTTAATACGTAGTTCACATGGCGTAAAAATAATCCGAGTAAAGAAAATTCAATTGGTGTGAGAAGGAGTTCTTCATTATGGACAGAAATGAAGTGTTTTGTTTCATCCCATACAATACCGTGATATTGGATTTGTTTATGTTCATTTGTACGTCTTAAAACGGCTTCAATTCTTGCGAAAAGTTCTTCTTCATGGAAAGGTTTCGTTACGTAATCATCGGCTCCAATTTTTAATCCTTGAACGACATCTACTGTTTGATCACGAGCTGTAACCATAATAATAGGAATGTTACTAAATGAGCGGATTTTTTTGCACGTTTCCCATCCGTCCATCTTTGGCATCATAATATCGAGTAAAACAAATTTAAAGTTTCGATTTTCTATATGTAAAATAGCTTCTTCTCCTGAAGTCGCACATACGCAGTTATATCCAATTGGTGTAAGATAAAGCGTTAATAATTCAAGCATTCTCGGTTCATCGTCTACGAGCAGTATATCAATCATAGAGAGCCCTCCATATTTATAATCGTTACTTAAAGTGTAATGCAAAATCATGAAGAAATGGTGCAGATTATCATGCATCTGCATAATTTCTTCAGAATTGCTTGTTATTGTAAAGGTGAAATTCTAATTTAGGTAATCATATTGGCTCGAAAACGATTGATACGGAGGCGGTATAGTGAAAAAAGTGACCCGAGTTTTTGGGATAACAATAATTACAGCGGTTGGTCTTGCAGCATGTGGGCAAACGAATGATATGGAACATAAAAATCATGAATCTACAAAAGAGAAGAAAACAGAGCAAAAAGAGATGAAAATGAATCAAGAGGTAACTGCGCCGAAAGAAATGAATAAAGGGGCATCTAATGATTTATTAACAACAAGTTTAAAAAATATAACGAGATTAAATACAAATGATCCATTGCAAATGGCAGTACTAACTTCGCAAACGATATGGCCAGCAACGCATAAAGAGAATCAGCCAGGCGCTATTATTTTAGTACCAGTAAATGAGTGGCAATTAGGTATTGCGAGTGCGGATCTTATTCACCATCCGAATAATGGGCCGATTTTATTTATAGAAAAAGAAAAGGTACCTGAAATGACGTTAAAAGAAATAAAACGATTAAATCCGCTCGGAACGAAAGATGGAACACAAATTATGGTGATGGGGGATGTAGGTGCATCTATCCTTGAGCAATTAAAAGAATATAAAGTAAAGCAAATAAAAGAAACGGATCCAGCTATATTTGCTAAAGATGTTGATAAAGAATATGCCGATATAACAGGAAGCTATCCAAATAGCGTTATTGTCGGTTCGTCTGAAGAAGAAGGACGTTTGTATACAACACCAGCTGTAAACTGGATTTCTCATATGCCAGAGCCACTACTCTATACAGAAAAGAATAAAGTGCCAGAAGCGACAATTGAGGCGTTAAAGATGAGAAAAGATAAAGTGAATATATATGTGTTAGGACCAGAGAAAATCGTTTCAAAAGAAGTAGAACGAGAGTTAAGTAAATATGGGAAAGTAACGCGTATTAGTGGAGAGACACCAGTAGAAAATTCTATCGCATTTGCGAAGTTTAAAGATGAAAAAACAAAATTCGGCTGGGGATTCACAAAACCAGGTCACGGTTTGTCATTTGTTTCAAGCGAAACACCAGACTTAGCAATTGCAGGAGCACCTTTTTCACATATGGGTAAACACGCACCTGTTGTCTTGCTGGGGGAAGGTAAAGCTTCACAACCAGTTTATGACTTCCTTGCTAGTATTCAGCCGAAGTTTAAAGATGACCCAACACTGGGACCATATAACCATGGCTTCCTTTTAGGTAGTACGAGTAATATTTCATTTGAAACACAAGGAATATTAGATGAGAGATTAGAGATTATCCAAGAGAGTGGTCAAGGTCACGGTGGACATTAATGAAACGAGAAAAGACGCTATGAAGATAGCGTCTTTTTTTAGGAAACTTTTACATAGCATAATATCCTTTACTCGTTATATAATAGCCTTCGTGCAGTCGGCTAGATTTTCTTATGGAGAAAATCAAATTATAAAGGAGTAGAGGAGTGGTATTTTGTTTCAAACGATAAAAAATGACTGGTTTTCTAATGTGAGAGGGGACGTGTTATCAGGAATTGTCGTTGCTTTAGCATTAATCCCTGAAGCGATAGCCTTCTCTGTTATTGCAGGCGTGGATCCGACAGTTGGACTATACGCCGCCTTTTGTATTGCAGTTACCATTTCATTTGTTGGCGGAAGAACTGGAATGATTTCAGCTGCAACAGGTGCAATGGCATTATTAATGGTAACGCTCGTTAAAGATCATGGTTTGCAATATTTATTTGCTACAACAATATTAACAGGTATTGTCCAAATTATTTTTGGCGTGTTCAAACTGAGCTCATTTATGAAGTTTGTTCCGAAATCTGTTATGAGTGGTTTTTTAAATTCACTTGGAATTTTAGTTTTTACAGCGCAATTGCCACATTTTAAAAATGCAACTTGGCAAATGTATGCACTCGTTGTATTAGGACTTGCAATTATATATTTATTTCCACGTATTACAACGGCTGTGCCGTCTACGCTTATTTCAATTATTATTGTGACGAGTATTGCACTTATGAGCGGATTACAGTTGAAAACAGTAGGAGATATGGGAAGCCTGCCGAAAGAATTACCGTTCTTTAGTATTCCTGACGTGCCTTTTACACTTGAGACATTAGGGATTATTTTACCTTATGCAGTTATGCTTGCAATTATCGGTTTACTAGAATCATTATTAACAGCTTCAGTTTTAGATGATATGACGCATACGGAAAGTAATAAACATAAAGAGGCACGTGGACAAGGGATTGCGAACATTGTTGCTGGATTTTTCGGAGGAATGGCAGGATGTGCAATGATTGGCCAATCTGTTATTAACATTAAGTCAGGTGGACGAGGGCGTTTATCAACATTTGTAGCGGGCGGATTTTTAATCGTATTACTATTTGTTTTAGGTGATTATGTTGTTCATATTCCGATGGCAGCTTTAGTTGCAGTTATGATTATGGTTTCAATTGGAACATTTGATTGGAACTCTGTAGCGACGATTCATAAAGTGCCAAAAGGAAATGCGTTCGTCATGATCGTAACGGTTGTCGTTGTTCTTATCACCCACAATCTAGGATTAGGCGTGATCATCGGGACAGTAATTAGTGCTGTTTTATTTGCATTCAACATGGCAAAGATTCACGTGAAACATTTATATATTGAAAATAAGAAAATATACGAAATTCATGGCCAACTATTCTTCGCATCTACGGCAGATTTTATAAATGCTTTTTCATTTGATGAAGATGTAAAAGAAATTGAAATGAACTTTACTCATGCACACGTATGGGATGATTCAGCAGTGGCCGCAATTGATAAAGTTATCATGAAGTATGAACAAAGTGGTGTGAAAGTAAGTATAACGGGATTAAATGAACGTAGCTCAAAACTTGTTGCAAATTTAGCAACTTATAATAAAAGAATTGCTAGTTAAAAGCCTCCTTTTTAGGGGGCTTTATTATATAATACGAGTAGGATAACGAAAAGGGGATTCAGCATATGTACAAACAAATTATATTAGCATGTGATGGTTCTGAACATGCACTTCGGGCAGCGGAGCATGCAATACATATTGCGAAATGTAGTGAAGAAGCAAATGTTGAAATTGTATATGTCGTAGATAATAGAACAGCAAAATCAGATATTATACACGGACAAACAGATTTTGAAACAATATCAGCTAGTCGGAAAGATAAATTAAAAGAGATTGAAGGATTATTAAAGGAAGAGAAGATTTCTTATAAATTTACGATTCTGCATGGTGATCCTGGTGATACGCTCGTTCAATATGTAAATACAGGGGATATAGATCTTGTTATTGCTGGGAGCAGAGGATTAAATACATTACAAGAAATGATGCTTGGTAGCGTAAGTCATAAAATAGCAAAACGAGTGAAATGTCCAGTAATGATTATAAAATAAAATGAAATAGCACGTAACTAAGACTTTGGGGTACCCGAGGTCTTTTTTTATGTATAAATGACATCCTTTTGTGGAAATACTAGATATATAAGTTGAAAAGATGTTAACTTACAAATTTGTAAGTTTGTTGTTAGGAAAATCGATGTTATGAAAATTTTCCCATTGGTAAAATAAAAGTATCAAAGGGGAGATAGGGAGGATGGAAGGTATGAAATCATTTCAAAATTTATCATATAGTCAAGGGGTAAGCTTAATTTGTTTAGGGGGATTTGCTGCATCTGTTACGTTAGCTGTATTAATAAAGGTATTTCATCAAATTTTTTAATTTTATAGTAGGGAAGGAATTGATTGTTATAGCTAGTAAGAAAAGTGCTGTAAATAAAGAATAGCTCTTAGCATATAGAATAAACGCTAAGAGCTATTTTTATGTTTGTTTACATATTTATATTTTGTTTAAGCTTGTTTTGACTTTGCAGATCCTGTATTTAAAGTAAGGGCAAGGAAGAACATTGCAAGTACGCAAGATACAAGTAATAAAATGAATCCGCCATCCCATCCGAATGCATCTACAATAAAGCCCATAGCTGCGCTAGCAAAAGTAGCTCCGCCTAGGTAACCAAAGAAACCAGTTAGGCCTGCTGCAGTTCCAGCAGCTTTCTTTGGTGCTAAGTCAAGTGCGTGAAGACCAATTAGCATAACAGGTCCGTAAATTAAAAATCCAATGGAAACAAGTGCGATACTATCAATGATTGGGTGACCAGCAGGATTTAGCCAGTAAACAAGAACGGCAATGAATACACCGACCATAAATAAAATACCAGCAGGTGCGCGGCGTCCTTTAAATAGTTTATCACTCATCCATCCGCAAAGAAGTGTACCTGGAATACCAGCCCATTCATATAGAGCGTAAGCTGTACGTGAGCTACTATGAGTAAAGCTTTTTTCCTCTACTAAATAAGTAGGAGCCCAGTCTACAACGCCGTAACGTACGAAATATACGAAAACGTTCGCGATAGCGATGTACCATAAAAATTTATTGTTTAGTACGTATTTAAATAAAATTTCTTTTACCGAAAGTTCGCGTTCGCGATCTTTCACTTTTTCACCTGATGGATATTCGCCAGTATGTTCCTCAATAGAAGGTAATCCACAAGATTGGGGTGTATCTCTCATCGTAATTAATACATAAATACCAACTAAAATTGAAAGAATACCTGGGAAGTAAAATATACTTTTCCAGTCATTTGCAAAGAAGTATAAGCCTAATGTAACGAGAGAAGGCATAAGTGCGCCGCCGACGTTATGAGCGACGTTCCAAATAGACATTTTTGTACCACGTTCACTAATAGAGAACCAGTGAACCATCGTACGACCACAAGGAGGCCATCCCATCCCTTGTACCCATCCATTTAAAAATTGAAGTACAAACATAAGTATAATGCTCGTTGTAATGAAAGAAAATGAGCCGAAAATAATATTAATGATACCTGATAAAAATAGCCCAGCTGCTAAAAAGTAGCGAGGATTACAACGGTCGGATACGATACCCATAAGAAATTTACTTAATCCGTAAGCGATAGATACTGCTGAAAGGATAACCCCAAGTTCCCCTTTACTAAAGCCTTGTTCAATTAAGTATGGCATTGCTAGTGAAAAATTTTTTCGAACAAAGTAGTAACCTGCATAACCGATGAAGATACCTAAAAATACTTGTAAACGTAATTTACGGTATTCGCTATCAATGCGATCAGCTGGTAAGCGTTCTGCATGGGGCGCAGGTTTAAATAATTGTGTGAAAAACATAAAATGAAAATCCTCCCCTAATTAATTGGAAGCGTTTAAGACAGAGAGAATATAAAAAGGCCATGAAATATAAAAAAGTTCCCTTTTTTATGATTCATAGCCGTATACTCCGATTCTCCGTGACTGTCAATATTAACTTCGACGAAAATTATACAACTTTGTGACAAAAATGTAAACGTTTTTATGAATAAAAGGTATTGACGGATTTTGTTCGTGGGATTAATATTTAAATACGTTAAATATTTTATTGTTTAAATAAGAGGTGGATAACATGCCAAATGATATGACTCATATTGATAAGATTCAAGCTCTTACATTCGCTATAGGAAAGAAAATGCAAACAGAGCTATTGGAACAAATGCAAGCATCAGGACTTACACCACCGCAATTTTATATTTTAAAGATTTTAGATCATTACGGAGCTTCAAGAGCGACACAATTGGCGGAGAAAATGTATGTAAAACCGAGCGTCATTACAGTAATGATCGACCGTTTAATTGATCATGAGTTAGTAGAGCGTTATCACGATGATAATGATCGCCGTGTTGTTGTCATTGAGCTAACGAAAAAGGGGAAAAATACAGTAAAAGAGGCGATGGCAGCTCGTAATGAGCATATCGCAAAATACTTTTCACAATTAGAATTACAAGAACGAGAAGATTTGTTGCGCCTCTTTGAAAAGTTAGAAACCATTATTTGCGGGACACAAGAGAAAAAAGAGAATAAATAAGAGGAATTGAGGAGATTACATGGAGCAACAAGGCAATACAAATAGAAAGTTGTTGTTAATTGGTTTAGTAATTGCGATGCTATTTGCTGCGTTAGACGGAACAATCGTTGGTACAGCGATGCCGCGTATCGTTGGTGAACTTGGCGGACTAAGCTTAATGACATGGTTAACAACAGCTTATATGTTAACATCAACGACAGTCGTACCAATTGCAGGTAAATTAGCGGATTTACTTGGGCGTCGTAACGTATATATAACAGGGCTAGTTATTTTTATGATTGGTTCAGCGTTATGTGGTATGGCAAATGGTATGACAGAATTAATTATTTTCCGTGGTATTCAAGGTCTTGGTGGCGGTATTATGATGCCGATGGCTATGATTATTATTGGAGACATGTTCACGGGAAAAGAACGTGCGAAATGGCAAGGTATTTTTGGTGCGTTATACGGTCTTGCTTCTGTAATTGGACCACAAGTTGGTGGTTGGATTGTAGACGCAGTGAACTGGAGATGGGTATTCTACATTAACTTGCCAGTCGGTATTTTAGCAACAATCTTTATCGCAATGGGATTAAAATCACATAAACAAACGGGACCAATTAAAATTGATATCGCTGGAATCTTTACGATGATTCTTGGTGTTGTAAGTTTATTACTTGCGTTAACGTTTGGCGGAAAAGATTACGCATGGGATTCTTGGCAAATTATCGGTTTATTTGCACTAGCTGTAATTGGTATCGTTAGTTTCGTTATCGTTGAAACGAAAGCTGAAGAACCAATTTTACCGATGCATTTCTTTAAAAACCGTACGTTTACAATACTTAATGCGATTGGATTCTTTATGAGTATCGGAATGTTCGGTGCGATTATGTTCGTACCATTCTTCATGCAAGGTATTGTAGGAGTAAGTGCTGCTGAGTCGGGAACGATTATGACACCGATGATGATTACAATGATTGTTATGAGTATTATTGGTGGGCAACTTGTATTAAAAGTCGGTGTAAAACCACAAATTATCGCAGGTATGCTTATTATGGCTGGTGGTTTCTGGTTATTAACAACGATGGATATGCACACAACTAAACTGACTGCAACTTCTTATATGATGGTTATCGGTTTAGGAATGGGTCTTGTAATGCCGACATTAACATTAGCGTTACAAGAAAGCTTCCCGAAAAAAGACCTTGGTGTCGTAACATCATCAAGTCAGTTTTTCCGTCAAATCGGTGGGACATTCGGTATTACAATTTTAGGATCAATTATGAATAACACGTCAGGTACAACATTAACAAATAAGTTAGTACCTGTATTAGATACATTCCCGAAAGAAGCGGGACAAATGGTAACAAAATTTAAAGATATGATTCATACAGACCCACAAGGTTTATATTCGATGCTATTTAGTCCAGAGGCATTAAAACAAATGCCAGAAGCATTTGCTAACAGTATCGTACCAATTTTGAAAAATTCTTTAGTAGACTCACTTCATACTGTATTCTTAACAGGATTAGTATTTATCGTAGTAGGCGCTATTTTTACGATTTTCTTACAGAAAATTAAACTGTCGGATCGTAAAAAAGATGCTGAAAAGCCTGCTGTAGAAGAACAAGAAAAAACTGTATCATATTCGTAATGAAAAAGCATCGCCATTAGGCGATGCTTTTTTGAGTATAACCTTAAAAGCTTTTTTGTGAGAAATGATTGACGTATTTTTATAAATGCGTTATATTATTTTCTGTAAACGGTTACATGAAATGAGGAGAAAAGAGAATGAGTACGATTAAAGACGTTGCGAAATTAGCGGGAGTATCTGTTGCGACCGTTTCCAGAGTGTTAAATAAAAATGGATATGTTCATGAGGATACGTTAAAGAAAGTAGAACGAGCAATTGAAATGCTAGATTATAAACCTAGTACAGTAGCGCGTTCTTTATATAATAAAAAATCTCGTTTAATTGGGTTAGTAGTTCCAAATATCGTGAATCCATTCTTTCCAGAAGTTGCACGTGCCGTAGAAGATGTAGCACATAAACAAGGTTACACAGTTGTCCTTTGTAACTCTGATGAAAGTTTAGAAAAAGAGAAACAATACATTGATGTACTTAGACAAAATAATGTAGATGGATTTATTGTAGCAACGAATCCACAAAATAGTATAAATTACATGAATTTATCAGTTCCAGTCGTTGCGATTGACCGTATGTTTAATGAGCGTATTCCTACTGTATATGCTGATAACTATGCAGGAAGTCAGGATGCGACAAGGTTGTTAATAGATAAAGGATGCAAACATATTGCACATATTCGTGGACCACGTGATGTAAGTACAGCGAATGAGCGTTTTGAAGGTTTTGTAGATATCATTACGCAAAATAATCTTTCATATATGATTGCAGAGAGTACATTTGACCCAGCAAATAGTGAGCGTGTAGCAATGGAATTATTAGAAGAATACCCGCATATTGATGGTATTGTTGCTGGGAATGATTTAATTGCAATTGGTATTGTAAAGGCTGCACTTCAAAAAGGAATGGCTATTCCTGACGATTTACAAATTATCGGATTCGATGGAATTTCTTTAACAGAAATGATGTATCCATCTATTACAACTGTTGCACAGCCAATATATGAGATGGGGAAAATTGCAACAGAGTTGTTGTTAGAGCAAATGGAAGGAAATGCATTGGAAGAGAAACACTATCGTTTACCGATTAAAATTATAGAAAGAAATACAACGAAGTAAGGAGATGAAACAGATGCCAAATATTGCAGTAGTAGGTAGTATTTCAATGGACTTAGTGGCTGTTTCAAAGAAACGGCCGAAAGCAGGAGAAACAGTAATTGGTGAAGCATTTCATACGATCCCAGGAGGGAAAGGGGCGAACCAAGCAGTTGCTGCAGCTAGATTAGGTGCCAATGTAGCAATGGTTGGAGCAGTAGGAAATGATGATTACGGAACAGTAGTTAGAAAAAATTTAGAGAACGAACGTGTTTTTATCGACTATGTGGTACCGGTTACAGATAGAACGACAGGAATTGCTCATATCGTTTTAGCAGAAGAGGATAACAGTATTGTTGTCGTACAAGGAGCAAATGCTCTTGTGAATGAATCGGTTGTAAATCGTTCAAAAGATCTTCTCGTAAAAGCTGATATGGTTGTTCTACAATTAGAGATTCCGCTTGAAACAGTAAAGAATGTTCTATCTATTTGCGAAGAACATAAAATTCCAGTTATGTTGAATCCAGCGCCAGCACAAGTGTTATCAGAAGACATATTAGAAAAGGCAACGTATATTACGCCAAATGAACATGAGTGCCGCATTGTATTAGATGATTTTACATCACCAATTGAAGATTTACTGGCGAAATATCCAAATAAACTATTGATGACAGAAGGTTCTAACGGTGTTCGTTTCCATAATGGTACGGAGATTCTACATATTCCTAGCATTGCTGTTGATGTAGTGGATACGACTGGAGCTGGTGATACATTTAATGGTGCGTTAGCAGTTGCACTTTCTGAAGGAGAAACGCTTCAAAAAGCAATTCGTTTTGCGAATATTGCTGGAGGCCTTTCTGTAACAAAACTTGGGGCACAAGGCGGTATGCCGACGAGAGATAGAGTACGTGAAGTGCAGGTGATTGTCGGATGAAAAAGCACGGTGTATTAAACAGTGAGATTGCGGCAGTCCTGGCTTCACTCGGACATACAGATACGCTTGTAATTGCTGATTGCGGATTACCGATTCCTGATGGAGTAAAGCGAATTGATTTAGCTGTTGAACTTGGAAAGCCGAGTTTTTTAGATGTATTACAAGTTGTAGCTGATGATATGGCAATTGAAAAAGTGACGTTAGCAGAAGAAGTCATTATCAATAATGCGGAAGTAAATAAAGAGATTGAGCTGCAATTAAAAGAACCAGCATTTGAATATGTATCACATGAACAATTTAAAGAAAATACAAAAAAAGCGAAGGCAATTATCCGTACAGGAGAGGCTACGCCTTATGCCAATGTAATTTTGCATGCAGGCGTGATTTTTTAATAAAGGGAAGTGATGAGAATGCGTATTGAAATGAAAAACATTTCAAAGGCGTTCAGTGGAAATCCTGTTTTGAAGAATGCACAGTTTATGATTGAAGCAGGAGAAGTCCATGCATTGATGGGGGAAAATGGAGCGGGTAAATCGACGCTCATGAAGATTTTAACAGGTGTATATACAAAAGATGGTGGAACAGTCACGATTGATGGGCAAGAACGCACTTTTAAAAATGCGAAAGAAGCGGAAGAGTACGGCATTGCATTTATACATCAAGAACTGAACATATTGCCAAATTTAACAGTAGCTGAAAATATGTTTCTCGGTAAAGAGTTAATGTATGGGAAAACAGGTGTTTTACGTACTCGTCAAATGAACGCGATTGCGCAGCAGCAATTGGCGGAGCTAGGATTACATGTAAAAGGTGCTATGTTAGCAGGAGAGCTATCAGTTGGACAACAGCAAATTATTGAAATTGCGAAAGCATTGATGACAAGCGCAAGCGTTATTATTATGGATGAACCAACTGCGGCACTGACGGATCGTGAAATTGAAACGCTCTTTACAGTTATAAATAAGTTACGTAAAGAAGGGGTTTCATTCGTTTACATTTCACACCGCATGGAAGAAATATTCTCAATATGTGATGCTATTACAATTTTGCGTGATGGAGAATATGTAGGGAAAAGATTAATTCCGGAAACGTCATTTGATGAAGTAGTGAGTATGATGGTGGGGCGCAGCATTGGTGAACGTTACCCAGAGCGAAATAGTCAAATTGGTGAAGTAATTTTTGAAATGCGTAACGGAACGAAAAAGGGGAAATTTGAAAATGTTTCGTTTCAAGTTAGAAAAGGTGAAATTCTTGGTGTAGCTGGCTTGATGGGAGCTGGTCGCACAGATATTATGAAAGCGATATTTGGATATGAACCTTTAGACTCTGGACAAATTTTTATAAACGGACAAGAAGTAAAGATTGATAGTCCGATAGATGCAATTAGACAAAGAATTGCTTTTATTACAGAGGATAGAAAGTCTGAAGGATTAGTGTTAGATTTCTCAATTCGAGAAAATTTAGCGTTACCGAATTTAGAAAGTCTTTCAAAGGGAAGTGTCCTTAGTAACGAACTAGAACAACAGTTTACAGAGGACATGATGAAACTTCTTAATGTGAAAGCATCTAGTGGAGAGCAAGCGGTGAAATCTCTTTCTGGTGGAAATCAGCAAAAGATTGTAATTGCGAAATGGTTAGGTATTCATCCGCAGTTACTCATTTTAGATGAGCCAACAAGAGGTGTGGATGTTGGAGCGAAAAAAGAAATTTACTCTATTATGAATAAGCTTACTGAACAAGGAGATGCCGTTATTATGGTATCATCTGAGCTGCCCGAAGTTTTAGGGATGAGCGATCGAGTTCTTGTTATTCATGAAGGAAAAGTCGGCGGTATTTTAGGGAAAGATGAGGCATCACAAGAGTCTATAATGGCACTAGCTACAGGGGGAGAGTAAGGATGGCTAAGAAGGGGAATGTATTACAACAACTCGGTTCTTTAATCGGTTTAGTATTAATTATTGTCGTAATTACAGCTTTAAATCCAGCATTTATTGAAATTCCAAATTTATTTAATATACTGCGTCAAGTATCGATTAATGCGCTTATTGCATTCGGAATGACCTTTGTAATTTTAACAGGGGGTATTGACTTATCGGTAGGTTCTATTTTAGCATTATCAAGTGCACTTGTTGCTGGAATGATGGCAAGTGGCATGGACCCGTTCCTTGCAATGGCAGTTGGACTACTTGCTGGTCTTGTAATGGGAATTGTAAACGGTATCATCATTGCGAAAGGAAAAGTAGCTCCATTTATTGCGACTTTAGCAACAATGACTATTTTTCGTGGGTTGACGCTTGTTTATATGGACGGACGTCCGATCACTGGTCTTGGTGATCATTTAATGTTCCAAATGTTTGGCCGCGGTTATTTTCTTGGTATTCCGGTACCAGCTGTTACAATGATGATCGCTTTCGCAGTGCTGTACTTCATTTTGAAGAAAAC
Organism: Bacillus toyonensis BCT-7112; assembly: GCF_000496285.1. Taxonomy (GTDB): domain Bacteria; phylum Bacillota; class Bacilli; order Bacillales; family Bacillaceae_G; genus Bacillus_A; species Bacillus_A toyonensis. The sequence continues at coordinate 3,293,346 of NC_022781.1, forward strand.
GACATTTGGTCGCCGTACATTTGCAATTGGTGGAAATGAAGAAGCAGCAGCACTATCAGGTATTAATGTTACGAGAATTAAAGTAATGATTTACGGTCTTTCCGGAATCTTGGCAGCGCTTGCAGGTATTGTCTTAACATCACGATTAGATTCAGCACAGCCGACTGCGGGTACTTCTTACGAATTAGATGCAATTGCAGCAGTTGTATTAGGAGGGACAAGTCTTTCTGGAGGAAGAGGATGGATTGTTGGTACATTCATCGGTGTACTTATTATCGGTGTACTAAATAACGGTTTAAATTTATTAGGTGTATCTTCTTTCTTCCAACAAGTTGTAAAAGGACTTGTAATCTTACTAGCTGTATTAATTGATCGTCGAAAAGAAGCGTAATGGAGGGGCAGTTCATGAAGAAATGGTTACTTATACTCGTTGCATGTATTATGGTCATTACTGCTGGTTGTTCAATGGAACCACCAGAATGGGCAAAGGATTCTAGCGATAAAGGTCGAAATAAAACTATTAAAGTTGGATTCTCTGTTTCAACTTTAAACAATCCATTTTTCGTGACTTTGAAAAAAGGTGCAGAAAAGAAAGCGAAAGATAGTGGCATTGAATTGATTGCTGTTGATGCACAAAACGATGCAGCAAAGCAAACGAACGATGTTGAAGATTTAATTCAAAAAGGTGTGGACGTAGTTGTTATTAATCCAACCGATTCAGATGCTGTTGCTTCAGCAGTAAGTGCGGCAAATGCAGCGAATGTTCCTGTTATTACAGTAGACCGCGTTGCGAATTCAGGTAAAGTTGTTTCGCACATTGCTTCTAACAATATCGAAGGTGGTCAAATGGCTAGTGATTACATTCGTGAATTAGTTGGCGGGGGAGCGAACGTTGCTGAGTTAGAAGGAATCCCTGGATCCTCAGCTGCTCGTGAGCGTGGGAAAGGATTCCATAACGTAGCTGATAAGTCTTTAAAAGTAGTAGCAAAACAAGCAGCTGATTTCGATCGTGCAAAAGGTTTATCTGTTATGGAAAATATTTTGCAAGCGAATAGCGATATTAAAGCGGTATTTGCTCATAACGATGAAATGGCATTAGGGGCACTTGAGGCATTAAAATCTGCTGGGAAAACGGATGTAGTAGTTGTTGGATTTGATGCAACAGACGATGCTGTGAAAGCGGTTAACGATGGGCGTATGGCTGCAACAGTCGCTCAAAAACCGGAATTAATCGGAGAGAAGGCGATGCAAACAGCAAAAGAAATAACACAAGGTAAAAAAGTGGACAAATCTATTCCGATTGAATTAGAGCTTATTAAAAAAAATAAATAAATATAAAATGAAAATTAGGAAGGAAGAATAACAAATGAAATTCTTTATTGATACAGCAAACATTAACGAAATTAAAGAGGCAAATGCATTAGGCGTAGTAGCTGGAGTAACGACAAACCCATCACTTGTAGCAAAAGAAGGCGTAGATTTCCATGAGCGTATTCGTGAAATTTGCAGCTTTATAGAAGGACCTGTAAGTGCAGAAGTAATTAGCTTAGAAGCTGATAAAATGATTGAAGAAGGAAAAGAATTAGCGAAGATTGCTCCAAACGTTGTTGTAAAAGTACCGATGACAACGGAAGGTTTAAAAGCAGTAAAAGCATTTTCAGATTTAGGAATTCGTACAAACGTTACATTAGTATTCTCAGCAGTTCAAGCATTACTTGCAGCTCGCGCTGGTGCGACATACGTTTCACCATTCTTAGGTCGCCTAGATGATATCGGTCATAACGGTATGGACTTAATTCGCCAAATCGCAGAAATCTTTGCAATTCACGGCATTGAAACAGAAATCATTGCAGCATCTGTACGTCACAGCGTTCACGTAACTGACGCAGCACTAAATGGTGCACATATTGCAACAATCCCAGCAAACGTAATTGCTTCATTAGTGAAGCACCCATTAACAGATCAAGGGATTGAGAAATTCTTAGCTGATTGGGAAAAAACACAAGAGAAATAATATGAAATCGAGAATCCTAGTTTAATTGACTAGGGTTCTTTTTTTATTTGAAGGAATTTTCATGCAATTTTGCATATTGTCTTTTAAATTTTTAATATAAGCTATTTAATATATACAAATCACTCTTTATTTTTTATATTTCGATATAAAGTAAAACTTTAATCAGTGGGGGGGTCATCCCCCATCGGGCTTTTACGGGAAGTTATCTCCCGCCTAACTTCCTCGCGTTCGTCGAATTTTGAGGTGGGAGTCTTACTGCCCAGCAAATAGTGGGATAAAAAGATAGAGGGTCTGACCAGAAAACTGGAGGGCATGATTCTATAACAGAAAGCTTAACGTTTATAGAATTATGCCTTTTTATATAGGGAGGGTAGAAAGCGGGGATTTCGATTTAAATGCACTTATTTATCTGAATTTTAAGTTTTATAAAAGGAGAGACAGAGGATGAAAAGAAAAGCTCCATTTAAAGTACTATCAACGTTAGCAATTGCGGCAATTATCGGATGTACATCTGTAATGAGTGCTCCGTTAGCATACGCAGAAACGCCAGCGAAAGAAAAAGATAATGTGTCTACAACACCAATTGATTACAATTTAATTCAAGAAGATCGTTTAGCGGAAGCGCTGAAAGAAAGAGGAACAATTAATCCAGCATCTTCTAAAGAAGAGACGAAAAAAGCTGTCGAGCAGTATATTGAAAAGAAGCAAGGAGATCAAGCGAATAAAGAAATTCTTCCAGAGGATACGGCAAAAGAAGCATCTGATTTCGTGAAAAAGGTAAAAGAGAAGAAGATGGAAGAAAAGGAGAACGTAAAGAAGGCTGAAAAAAATGTTAGCCCTGAGCAAAAGCCGGAACCAAATAAAAAGCAATTGAATGGACAAGTTCCAACTTCTAAGGCAAAGCAAGCTCCATATAAGGGATCTGTTCGATCTGATAAAGTATTAGTGCTACTCGTTGAATTTAGTGATTATAAACATAATAATATTGATCAAACACCAGGTTATATGTATTCGAAAGACTTTAGTAGAGAACATTATCAAAAGATGTTGTTTGGTAATGAGCCTTATACATTATTTGATGGTTCGAAAGTAAAAACGTTTAAACAATATTATGAAGAGCAGTCTGGCGGTAGCTATACGACAGACGGATATGTAACGGAGTGGCTAACTGTTCCAGGAAAAGCATCTGATTATGGAGCTGATGGTAGCAGTGGTCACGATAATAAAGGACCAAAAGGTGCACGTGATTTAGTGAAGGAAGCTTTACATGCAGCTGCTGAGAAAGGGTTAGACTTATCTCAGTTCGATCAATTCGATAGATATGATACAAATGGCGATGGGAATCAAAATGAACCTGACGGTGTAATTGATCATTTAATGGTAATTCATTCTGGTGTTGGTCAAGAAGCTGGTGGCGGTAAATTAGGTGATGATGCAATTTGGTCACATCGTTCAAAATTAGCTACAGATCCAGTAGCGATTGAAGGGACAAAATCAAAGGTAGATTACTTTGGTGGAAAAGTAGCAGCGCATGATTACACAATTGAACCAGAAGATGGCGCTGTAGGTGTGTTTGCACATGAATTTGGACATGACCTTGGTTTACCGGATGAATATGATACGAAATATACTGGAAATGGTTCACCTGTTGAAGCTTGGTCATTAATGAGTGGAGGCAGTTGGACAGGAAAAATTGCAGGAACAGAGCCGACTAGTTTTTCACCACAAAATAAAGACTTCTTACAAAAGAATATGGGTGGCAACTGGGCGAAAATTTTAGAAGTAGATTACGATAAAATTAAGCGTGGTGTAGGAATTCCTACATATATTGATCAAAGTGTTACGAAATCAAATCGTCCAGGTGTTGTACGTGTTAATTTGCCAGGTAAGAGTGTTGAAACGATTAAACCTGAGTTTGGAAAGCATGCATATTATAGTACAAGAGGAGATGATATGCACACAACACTAGAGACACCATTCTTTGATTTAACAAAAGGAACAAATGCAAAATTCGATTATAAAGCAAATTATGAGTTAGAAGCAGAGTGCGATTTTGTTGAAGTACATGCAGTAACAGAAGATGGAACAAAAACATTAATTGATAGACTTGGAGAAAAAGTAGTACAAGGAGATAAAGATACAACAGATGGGAAATGGATTGATAAATCATACGATTTAAGTCAATTTAAAGGGAAGAAAGTGAAACTACAATTCGACTACATTACAGATCCAGCTGTAACATATAAAGGTTTCGCGATGGATAATGTAAGTGTAACTGTTGATGGACAAGATGTGTTTTCTGATGATGCAGAAGGACAGTCAAAAATGCAGTTAAATGGATTCGTTGTTTCTGATGGGACAGAGAAGAAAGCTCATTATTATTATTTAGAGTGGAGAAACTACGCTGGATCAGATAATGGATTAAAAGCAGGAAGAGGTCCGGTATACAATACAGGTCTTGTCGTTTGGTATGCAGATGATAGTTTCAAAGATAACTGGGTTGGGGTGCATCCAGGTGAAGGATTCCTTGGGGTTGTAGACTCTCATCCAGAAGCGTTTGTTGGTAATTTGAACGGGAAACCAGCGTACGGTAATACAGGCATGCAAATTGCAGACGCTGCATTTTCATTTGATCAAACACCAGCATGGAGTGTAAATTCATTAACACGTGGACAGTTTAATTATGCTGGATTACAAGGTGTTACAACATTTGATGATTCAAAAGTATACAGTAACAAGCAAATTGCTGATGCAGGACGAAAAGTGCCAAATCTTGGTCTTAAATTCCAAGTTGTTGGACAAGCAGAGGATAAGTCTGCAGGTGCTGTTTGGATTAAGCGTTAATAAAATAAAAGCACATTCTTCATATGGAGAATGTGCTTTTTAATTTGTACAGTAAGTTATTATTTTAGTTTATGTAATACAAGTGTCTGTTCATATGTAGTGTATCAAATTATGTGGGGAAAGGAAATATTTCCGAGGAAATTGTCGAAGTATCGTCGGTATTTATTCAGTTTCTTTTTTTAAGGAAGAAAGTAGTATTGCTTTTATACATAAGCTTATTTACAGTATTACTTGGTTATACGCAAAAGTAATCTATATTAGGCGAAAAAAGAGCTCTATTCGATAGAGCTTTTTTTTGTGAGTAGAAAGGAGAAGTTATAAATGAAAGAAACAATTGTATGCCCACAGTGTGAAGGAAATATTACTGCATAACATATTATCGACATCCCACATCTTTTTTCATTAAGGTGTCCACATTGTAAGGTGAAGCTGAAAGAAATAAGGATAACGCCATGTTTAATATTAGCGGCAATTTGTATAATCCCACTGTTTATTATGATTGGTGAGAGCATTAAAGAATTGCTAGGAAAATATTTTTCTATTATAGACAATGTACCAACCGTACTTATTTTCTTCTTATTTTGTTATCCGTTGTATTATTTCTATGAAAAATATAATGCCAGCTTATTTATTAAGTATGGTTTATTGAAAGTGAAAAATTGAACAGGAGCTTATCATTATGTTGTGGAAAATTTATTTAGTAATTGTAGCGATATTAACTATTACTTCATTAATAAGAGGGATGTTTCAAACACCAATTCAAAAATTTGATTTTGTAGTGTCCATTATTACGTGGATAGGGCTATTTGGTTTTGTCTTCGATGTAGAAATATTAACCTCAATCGTTTGGAAATGCATCTTCGTGTTTAGCATTATTTGGACTTTGAGTGCCGTTTTTATTTTACGTTTATATGAAGAGAAGGATGAACCGCTACCTTTTATATTCAAATTAATTGGTGTGATCCCAACTTTGCCGTTATATTATGGGTTATATCAATATGCATTTTAAAAAAAGACAATGATGGAATTAACCCATCATTGTCTTTTTTACTTTGCTTCTTACGTAAATCATACTGGCAAAGGTTAATAAGAATGCAGTTCCGATAATGAAGCTGACGCTAGGTGATGCCCCGATTGCTCCAACTGTAAAGGAACCAGCAACAACTCCTAATGAGAAGAATGCATAAAATAATCCGAAGGCTTTCCCGCGATTATCATCTGTCGTATTTTCAACAAGTAATGCATTTATCGATGGGAAAAGGATAGCGAATCCAATGCCATAAATCATCATAACGATAAAGAGCATGCCTTTTGTTGCGAATAATCCAAGTAAAGATAACGCTAATGCCATTACTGCAATACCAATTAGCATTAGTTTTGAGCGATTAAATCGATCGTAAATACGATTTGTTGGAAGTAAGAAGAAGAGGATAGCGGTAATTCCGAATACACTTAGCATCATACCTGTTGTAGATGCTTTAAGTGCTAATGCCTCAACTTTTACTGGTAACATATATGTGACAATTCCTTGTGAAAACATTAGAGTGAAAGCACCAATATATGCCTGTAATAACGGTTCTGATTTCAATAGTTCAAACATATCTTCTTTGTTCATCATTTGTGTTCTTGATGTATTTTTTCTTGACACGTTATTTGGTAAGAAGAATAGAGATACGATTGTACCAAGAACCATTAAAATAGAAATAGTAATGAAAACCCATTCTATTCCAGCTGTCGCTTTCATAATGCCACTGAAAGCAGGACCTACGATAGCCGCTGTTCCAACAGCAGCACCAGATAGAGCCATTGCCTTACCTTGCTTTGCTGAATTTGTTTGTTTTGATAAAAATGTAAAGGCAGCAGGAATTAAAAATCCGTCACTAAAACCGTGCATAAAGCGCACAACTAATAGTTGTTCACCACTTTGAACAACGGTATATAACAAGACTATGAAACTCGTAAATCCCATGCTTATATAAAGTATTTTTTTTGCACCAAATTTATCGACGGCAGCTCCAGCAATAATATTACCAATCATATTAGCAAATGAGTACATACCGACAACTAGCCCAATAATAAGAGGAGTTCCTCCAAGGCTTTGAGCGAACGTACTCATAATAGGTAATTGTGAAAATGTATCTAAAAAAGCTACGATAACAATAAAGTAAATAAAATATTTCAAGCGATATTCACCTCTCCTATGCTATTATGGCATACTGCTAATTTCAACTGCAATGAAATTGAATTAACAGATGTGGAAAAAAGTACAAAGTGACAAAATATTGAACGTTATTTGTTAAAATTTAGTGAAAATGAGATTGTTTTTTTGAAATATATGGATATAAGTATTATAATAGATTTGTAAACTTCACCAGGTTAAGTATATACATAGAGAGGGATGTTTAAAATGAAAGCATTACTTTGGCATAATCAACGTGATGTACGAGTAGAAGAAGTACCAGAACCAACTGTACGACCAGGAGCAGTAAAAATTAAAGTTAAATGGTGTGGTATTTGCGGGACAGACTTGCATGAATATTTAGCAGGGCCAATTTTTATTCCGACAGAAGAGCACCCATTAACACATGTGAAAGCACCTGTTATTTTAGGTCATGAATTTAGTGGTGAGGTAGTTGAAATTGGTGAAGGTGTTACATCTCATAAAGTGGGAGACCGCGTTGTTGTAGAACCAATTTATTCTTGTGGTAAATGTGAAGCTTGTAAACATGGACATTACAATGTTTGTGAACAGCTTGTTTTCCACGGTCTTGGTGGAGACGGCGGTGGCTTCTCTGAATATACAGTAGTACCAGAAGATATGGTTCATCATATTCCAGATGAAATGACGTATGAACAAGGTGCACTTGTAGAACCAGCAGCAGTAGCAGTTCATGCAGTACGTCAAAGTAAATTAAAAGAAGGGGAAGCTGTAGCAGTATTTGGTTGTGGTCCAATTGGACTTCTTGTTATCCAAGCAGCTAAAGCAGCAGGAGCAACTCCTGTTATCGCAGTTGAACTTTCTAAAGAACGTCAAGAGTTAGCAAAATTAGCAGGTGCGGATTACGTATTAAATCCAGCAACTCAAGATGTATTAGCAGAAATTCGTAACTTAACAAACGGTTTAGGTGTAAATGTTAGCTTCGAAGTAACAGGTGTTGAAGTTGTACTACGTCAAGCAATTGAAAGTACAAGTTTCGAAGGACAAACGGTAATTGTTAGCGTATGGGAAAAAGATGCAACAATTACTCCGAACAACCTTGTATTAAAAGAAAAAGAAGTTATCGGTATTCTTGGATACCGTCACATCTTCCCATCTGTTATTAAATTAATTAGCTCTGGTCAAATTCAAGCAGAGAAATTAATTACGAAAAAAATTACAGTGGATCAAGTTGTTGAAGAAGGATTTGAAGCACTTGTAAAAGATAAAACACAAGTGAAAATTCTTGTTTCACCCAAATAATAAAGAATTGAAAAAAGTAGTCCTTTTCTAGAAATAGAAGAGGGCTACTTTTTTTCTATACGGAAAGGTGATAGACTTTCCTTTGACTAAATGTACTTTTGGTTGGGAGGGAAAGTTGAATGCTTTCATTTTTTTTAACATTGAAACGTATGCTAAGAGCCTGTTTGCGAGCGTGGAAGGATAAAGAATTTCAAGTTTTATTCGTATTAACAATTTTGACTTTAATATCGGGTACAATCTTTTATAGCACAGTGGAGGGATTACGTATCCTTGATGCTTTATATTTTAGTGTTGTGACACTGACAACTGTAGGCGATAAAGATTTTAGTCCTCAAACTGATTTTGGGAAGATATTTACGATACTATACATATTTATCGGGATTGGATTAGTGTTTGGATTTATTCATAAGTTGGCGGTTAATGTGCAACTACCAAGTATATTATCGAATAGAAGAAAAGAGTAAAGCATGTAATTGTTTTACTCTTTTTTTACATTAGTTTAGACAAGTATTTGCAGTAGCTTAACAATACTTTATTACAATGTAAGTGCATTCATTCATTATATTCACTATGTATAAAGTTATAATGATATGAACATTTGCATATTTTAATTTAGTGATAGAAATTTTATGAAAGGTGGGATATTCTAGTCATAGGTTAACCAGACGACATCATAGGATCCTAGCAAAATGTTTACAATAATTCAATTATAAAATGGAGGATTTCAGATGAAAAAGAAAGTTCTTGCTTTAGCAGCAGCTATTACGTTAGTAGCACCGTTACAAAGTGTTGCGTTTGCTCATGAAAACGATGGAGGACAGAGAGTAGGCGTTATTCCGCGCTGGTCTGCTGAAGATAAACATAAAGAAGGCGTAAACTCTCATTTATGGATTGTAAACCGTGCAATGGATATTATGTCTCGTAATACAACACTTGTAAAACAAGAGCGAGTTGCACTATTAAATGAATGGCGTACGGAGTTAGAGAATGGTATTTATGCTGCTGACTATGAAAATCCTTATTATGATAATAGCACATTTGCTTCACACTTCTATGACCCTGATAACGGGAAAACGTATATTCCATATGCAAAGCAGGCGAAGGAAACTGGAGCTAAATATTTTAAATTAGCTGGTGAGTCATACAAAAATAAAGATATGAAACAAGCATTCTTCTATTTAGGATTATCTCTTCATTATTTAGGAGATGTAAACCAACCGATGCATGCGGCAAACTTTACAAATCTTTCGTATCCACAAGGGTTCCATTCTAAATATGAAAACTTTGTAGATACGATAAAAGATAATTACAAAGTAACGGATGGAAATGGATATTGGAACTGGAAAGGTACAAATCCAGAAGATTGGATTCATGGAGCGGCAGTAGTTGCGAAACAAGATTACGCTGGCATTGTAAATGATAATACGAAAGATTGGTTCGTGAGAGCTGCTGTATCGCAAGATTATGCAGATAAATGGCGCGCTGAAGTTACACCAATGACAGGTAAGCGTTTAATGGATGCACAACGTGTTACTGCTGGATACATCCAGCTTTGGTTTGATACGTACGGAAATCGTTAAGTATTTAAAAAAGGTCAAATCTCAGAATAGAGTATTTGGCCTTTTTATCACTATACACATGGAGGTATGAAACGTGAAAAGTAAATTGCTAAAAGGTGTACTTAGCTTTGGAATTGGTTTAGGAGCTTTATATAGTGGATCTTCAGCTCAAGCAGAAACGCCTACAAATCAAAATAATACATTAAAAGTAATGACGCATAACGTGTACATGCTATCAACAAACTTATATCCGAATTGGGGACAAAGTGAGCGTGCTGATTTAATTGGAGCGGCAGGTTATATAAAGAATCAGGACGTTGTTATATTAAATGAAGTGTTTGATAATAGCGCCTCAGATCGTTTGTTAGGAAATTTGAAGAGAGAATATCCAAATCAAACGGCGGTATTAGGTCGTAGTAGTGGAAACGAATGGGATAAAACATTAGGGAACTATTCATCTTCGACTCCTGAAGATGGGGGCGTTGCGATTGTGAGTAAATGGCCAATCGTTGAAAAAATTCAATATGTATTCGAAAAAGGCTGCGGACCAGATAATTTATCAAATAAAGGATTTGTATACACGAAAATTAAGAGAAATGATAGTTTTGTTCATGTAATTGGGACGCATTTACAAGCTGAAGATAGTATGTGTGGAAAAACTTCACCTGCATCTGTACGTACAAAACAGCTACAAGAAATTCAAGAATTTATTAAAAATAAAAATATACCAAATAACGAGTATGTGTTAATTGGTGGAGATATGAACGTAAATAAAATAAACGCTGAGAATAATAGTGATTCAGAGTATGCATCTATGTTTAAAACATTACATGCTTCTATTCCATCTTATACTGGACATACAGCGACTTGGGATGCGACGACAAACAGTATTGCAAAATACAATTTCCCCGATAGCCCTGCCGAGTATTTAGATTATATTATTGCAAGTAAAGATCATGCGAACCCATCGCATATAGAAAATAAAGTGTTACAGCCGAAATCTCCACAATGGACTGTTACATCATGGTTTAAAAAATATACGTATAATGATTACTCTGATCATTATCCAGTAGAGGCTACTATTTCTATGAAGTAGTCAAAAAAGTTTCTTCGTAAAGAAGAAACTTTTTTTATTTGCAAACAGGAAAATCACTCTTTCTTTCCAATATGTATAAGACATATATAGAAGAGGAGCGAAAAATGTGGATCGAGGAATTTTTAAAGAAGTTCCATTACCGTGTGCATTTTTAGATGAAGTAGCTTTAGAAAGAAATATTCAATCGGTTATAGAGCTAAGTGGCGATAAAAAGATTCGAATAGCGAGTAAATCATTACGATCCGTTCCAATTATGAAACGGATTTTAGCTACAAACAACCGATTTCAAGGTATTATGTGTTTTTCACCTAGAGAGGCTTTGTTTTTAATTGAACAAGGATTTAATGATTTATTATTAGGATATCCAGCTTATGATGACAGGGCTTTATATGAAATTAGTTTGCTAACAAAGAAAGGGCTTATTATAACTTGTATGGTGGACTGTGAAGACCATATTGTTTATTTAGAAAAAATTGCTGAGAAGTCTAAAGGGTGTTTTCGTGTTTGTTTGGATATTGATATGAGTAGCCGTTTTTTTCAATTTCATTTTGGTGTAAAAAGATCCCCGGTAAAAGATGTGCGGAGCGCTCTGGAAATAGTAGAAAAAGTGAAGGACTCATCATTTTTAATACTAGATGGTGTAATGGGATATGAAGCTCAAATTGCTGGGGTTGGAGATTATATACCGAATCAATGGATAAAAAGTAAAGTAATTTCTTATTTAAAGAAGAAATCAGTGTTAGAAGTTAAAGAAAGAAGAGGACGTATCGTGAAAGAAATACAAAACCTTGGTATTGAACTTAGGTTTGTAAATGGGGGGGGAACAGGAAGTATAAAAACAACTGAGCAAGATAACTCAGTTTCAGAGATTACAGTAGGTTCTGCTTTTTATGCCCCTAGACTGTTTGACTATTATAAAGAAGTACAATTTCATCCAGCTGTCGGATTTGCTTTACCAGTTGTACGTAAACCAGCTCCGTTTATCTATACTTGCCTAGGTGGTGGATATATTGCTTCAGGCGCAGTTGGTAAAGATAAAGAGCCTGAGGTTTGGAGACCAGATGGTGCAAAACTATTAGATTTAGAAGGTGCTGGTGAAGCACAAACTCCCGTTCATTATAACGGCGAGGAGCGAGTGGATATAGGAGATTCTATATTGTTTCGTCATAGTAAAGCTGGAGAATTATGTGAGCGTTTTCCAATTCTGTATCGTGTGAAACAAGGGAAGATTATTGGGGAGTATTCAACATATCGGGGGGATGGCCAATGCTTTCTATAGAGGGGAAAAAATGGAGAAATTGGACAGGGAATGTAGAAGGAACGCCGCATTATACGATGTATCCAGAAACTATACAAGATGTAGTAGAAGTTGTAGAGCTTGCACAAAAAAAAGGGAAGAAAATTCGTGTTGTCGGTTCAGGGCATTCGTTTACGCCTCTCGTGCAAACAGAAGAAATTTTAGTCTCTTTAGACGAATTGAAGGGCATTGTGAATATTGATGCGGAGAAGATGGTTGCCGAAGTATGGGCAGGAACAAAGCTACATGACCTAGGGAAGTTACTTGAAGAAAAAGGTTATGCACAAGAAAATTTAGGGGATATTGATTCACAATCTATTGCAGGAGCAATTAGTACGGGGACGCATGGGACGGGTGTTAACTTTGGGAGTTTATCAACACAAGTTATAGAGATTACGACAGTTTTATCAACAGGTGAGAGTATAGTTTGTTCAGAAACCGAGAACGTCGAATATTGGAAAGCATTTCAGTTATCGCTTGGAATGCTAGGTATCATCGTAAAGATAAAATTAAAGATTATCCCATCATATTCGCTCGTTTATGAAAGCGAAAAACAGTCACTATCTACTGTAATGAACAAGCTAGAAGAATATAAGAAGAATCGTCATTTTGAGTTTTTTGTTTTTCCTTATTCAAATGAAGTACAGGTGAAGTTTACAAATAAAACAACGAGTAAAGGAACTGATTTAAAATGGCATAAACTAAAGGTGGAGTTACTTGAAAATAGGATGTTCTCTTTGTTATCTAAAGGGTGCAAATGGTTTCCTTCCATAAGTAAAGGAGTAAGTCGATTATCAGCTAAGGCTGCACCAAACACAAAAATAATTGGCCCAAGCTATGAAGTGTTCGCTACATCACGTACGGTTCCATTTTATGAAATGGAGTACAGTGTCCCTTCAAAGCATATGAGAGCTGTTGTAGAAGAAATTTCAAGTCTTATTGAAAAGAAAAAGTATAAGGTGCACTTCCCGATTGAATGTCGCTACGTGAAAGGTGATGATATATGGCTTAGTCCAGCGTATGGAAGGGACTCGGCATATATCGCCGTTCATATGTATAAAGGTATGAAGTATGCCGCTTATTTTGGTGAAGTGGAGAAAATTTTTCTGAAATATGAAGGTCGTCCACATTGGGGGAAAATGCATACGTTAACATACGAAAAGTTACAAAACATATATCCAGAATTGCATTCGTTTCTAAAAATGAGGAAGTCGCTAGATGAAACAGGAATGTTTTTAAACCCTTATACAGAAAAGTTATTTACGATTATGAAAAAAAGCTGACAAAATATTACTTGTCAGCTTTTTTTAGTATAATCGCATTTCTTGTTTGACTAATATGCTCGTAGAATAGTAACTTATCACGGCTAAATACATGTAAGAAAACATGAATAATAAATATGCCGTTAATTACGAATTGGAATAACAGTATAACTAGTAATACTAAAGGCTCTGTAAAATTTAAGATAGAGCTACTAGAAAGAATATAATTGATTCCACCTAAAACGAAATAGAATATACCGTAACGGATGAATAGTTCCTTCATCGTAATACGATCTGATTTTCCTTTAATGTAAATACGAAGCAACGCTTTTCCTATCGTTCTTCCATTTGTAAAGTATGGAATGATAATAAAGTAAATAAAGATTGAACATGTAATGAAAAGGAGTTCGTATACATTTGTGTAAGATTGGATATTAGAAATAAATAGAGAGTTTCCTTTATTTTTAATGACAGGAACGACGATAGATAAGAACAGCCAATCAATTTGCATAGCGATAAGACGACGAACGAATCCAACTGGTTTCGTTTCTAAATCAATATGACTATCTAATTCGCTTGTTTTCGGAAGGAAGTACGTAAATATTGGTGCAATGATAAAACCAATTACGCCGCCTAATGTGTTTAAAAATAGATCATCGATATCGAATAAGCGATATGCACAATTGTATATACCGTATAGTCCAGTTACCTGTGTCAGTTCGAAAAATAGTGAAAGACAAAAAGAAATACAAACTGTTTGTAAGAAACTACGTCGGAAATAATAACGTAAATAAACACCGAATGGAACGGTTAATAGAACGTTAAATGCTACTTGTAAGAACGCAGATTCTTTTAATAAATAGAAATAAGTAGCTGGTTTCGTTAAAATTGCCGAAGTATGATTACTAATTTCTTGTATGAAATAAAATGGTGATAGTTGTATGTGCTGCGTATTAGCCGGTTGTAGGCTACAAGTATCATATGTTTGTGGTAACGGCAAAATCACAAGAAAATAGGCATTTAATAAGTAAAGTAATAATGAGTACAAAATAAATGAACGCCATTTATTTAAATAACCATACTTTCGGTAGTTAAATATTAAAAAAGGTATTAAGAGAAACATTGCTAAAAAAGGAAATAAAATAAATGCTGTTTTTACTGGAAATAAATATGCAGTCAAAATGAGGCTCCTTTCAATGAAAATTCGTTTATCATTATAACGTTAAAAGAACCTTAAAACAAAATTAAAATATTTTGAAATAGAAAAAATTATAAATTTTAATGGAATTAAGTTATACTAAATTTAATATAAGGATATTGTGATTATTATAAGTTGAGAGAGGGTACAAGATATGCGATATGAGCTTTTTTCTGTAAGTGGGGATCATATTACAACTTTTGAAAGTGTGTGGCGTTTTCAAGAGGGAGAACAGGTTTTTGTTCATGATGATCAAACAAAACGAAATTTTATTATTATCCGCCTAACGCATGATGTATTTCAACAAAATAAACATGTTATTCGTTTGTATTGTCAAGAAAAGAAAGTTTATAAATAAGGGAAGCCCTCTTACTGGATGAGAAAAGGTAAGAGGGTTTTATCATTTTATATTAGGAAAAGCTCCTTAGGAATATCGAGTGAAGTTTAATGCATATAAGTAGCATTGGATGTGGAAGAAAGGATATAGTTTTGCATTTTGTGCTTCCAAGTTTCATTTTCGTTTCTTTGAGAAAGCCACGCATGGTAATCTTGTTGTGTTTTCCATAACATACGGACCATATATTTTGCTCCATCATCTGTACGATGCATATGTGAAAATTCTATGTTAATAAAACCATTTGTTCCAGTTGATGGATAATATTGTTTAAGTGAATATAGTAAATCATTCTCATAGCCATATTTAATATGAATTAGTTTAGTAACAATAAACATAGGAACACCTCTTTTATAATAGTAGTAAAGAAGACGGATTTTTATTAGTAGGAACATAATTAATATTATACTATTCTGAAAATTTAAAGTAAATAAGGCACTTCAACTTAATAGAAGTATAAAAAAGCGAGCCATCTTAGTGTAGTAGAATGACTCGCTTTAAACTTGTAAGTTTACTTTATAAGAAAATGATAGTAAGTACCCCTACGATAATACAATAGAAAGAGAAATATTTTAAATTTCCTTTTGCCATAATGTTCATAAACCATTTTAATGAAATATATGTCATGATAAATGTTGCTATAAACGCAACGATATATGGTACGAATAATGTGTCTAAATTAGGATCTTTAGCAATATCTGTAATACTTAGCAATAACCCACCTAAGCTAACAGGAATATATAGTAAGAATGAGAAGCGAAGAGCGGTCTCTTGCTTCATACCGAGTAACATCGCTGCTACAATTGTAGCGCCAGATCGGCTAATTCCAGGGATAAGTGCACAAGCTTGAGCTAATCCGATAATGATTGCATCTTTCATAGAAAGGTCACCATCATTTTTACGCCCGCGTAAGTTTCTAATAATCCAAAGACCGACAGCGGTAATAAGAAGGGAAATCCCAACCATTTTCACGCCTTTTAAGTACTGGTCGATATAATCTTTAAATAAAACGCCAATTACACCTGCTGGAATAGTTGCAATTACAAGGTAAATAATGAAGAAGAAATCTGATTTTGCATCTTCTGCTCTTGTAAATATATAAGATAGACCATTCTTTGTTAGACGAATTAAATCATTTCTATAAATAAGTAATCCAGCTAGTAATGAAGCTGAATTAACAAGTAGTTCAAAGCTAAATCCTTCTATTTTTAGTCCTAGCAAATGTTGTGCTAAAACGAGGTGACCACTTGAAGAAATCGGAATTGGTTCTGTTAGTCCTTGGAACAGACCAAGAATTAAGTATTTTAAAATGTAGTAAAATTGTTCCATAACATCCTCCTTGTTAATTAGTCTAAAGAAACAACTTTCCCATTATAACAAAGATATAGATGAATATTGGGAAGAAATAAATATTCGAAATATAATAAAAACCCTTATAGCGATATAAGGGGGTTTTTATTGTTAATGAGAAGATACTGTTTCTTGAAGACCATTAGTCAATTGAACATCGACTTTTTCTGCATCATGAATATGGTTCATAATAGTAGTATTTAATTTTTGGAACATTTGTTGAGTGTTTGCAAATTCTCTTAATATATCATCATTACAAGATTTTTGGTTTTCAATTGCTTGAATAACATTTGTAGCACCATTTTGTAACGTTTGAATCATAATTAAAATGTTTTCGATTCTAGCGTTTGTATCGGCACTCATTTCTACACCTTCATCGACTAAATGTAAATTATCTTTTGTGTTTTCGTATGCTTTTTCAATTTCTTCTTGAATTTTTTTCGTTAAGTTGCCAATATTCTTTGTACTCTCTGCCGTACTTTCTGCTAGTTTTCTTACTTCATTGGCAACAACCGCAAACCCTTTACCGTGCTCTCCAGCACGCGCTGCTTCAATACTTGCATTTAGCGCAAGTAAATTTGTTTGTGCTGCAATGTTTTGAATGACTTCTACAATTTGTTCGATTTCTTTTGAGCGTTCACTTAAATGATTCATACTGTTAGACGTGCGCTGAGATTGTTCACCTAATTTATTAATTACAATAAGTAAACGGTGAACAGATTCTTTTCCTTCATTAGAGCAGTCAATAATCTCTTCAATAGACTGAATTAAGCTTTGTTCTTTTTGTAACATTTCACTATTTAATTCATTAGAATTTGTTGTACGTGTTGAAACATTTTCAAAACACGAGTTTAATTGCTGAATTAAATTTTGGAGTGTATGGTGCTGGTTATTTACAAGTTGATGCTCTTGAATGACGTTTTGCACACGGTCATGGATAGAAGAAATCATATTTTGTTTTTCAATGTCTTTTTGTTTTAATTCAGCCTCTAATTCTTTTATACGATCTTCTAATTGATCAATTTTATGTTGGAGTGATTTCTTTTGAGTAAACATGTATTTATTTCAACCGCCTTTGGAAGTTATATTTTCTCTATATTTGGATTTTAGCATTTTTTATAATTTTTAAATATAGGAATTGTTAAATATTTAAGAATCTATTACATTTTATTTATAATTCCCTATTTTTTGTCATGAAAAATAAACTGTATTTAATAGTATTGTAAACAAACTGTAAAATAAATCATGTATAACTGTATAAGAAGGGAGTCGGATTATGAACTATTTTAAGCGAATCAGTAGTCTAGTATTAGCAGGAATTATCGGTCTTTCTAGTACAGTCGCTGTAAAAGCAGAGTCAAACGACGAGAAACTTAACAACATGCAACAGCAATTGCAGCAAAACGATGCAGATATGCAGAAGAAAGAGCAAGAGAAGCAAGCTGTTAGTAAAGAGATTCAAGGTATTGAAAACGAACTACATAACTTAAATAATACAATTGCAAAAAATAAAGAGGATCAAGCTGCTATTCAACGTAAAATCGATGAAACACATAAGCAGATTGAGCAAAAAAAGAATGAAATTGTCGTTTTAGAGGATAAAGTCCTTGCTCGTAAAGATATTATGAGAAAACGTATGGTTTCTGTTCAAAACAGTTCAAATACAAGTTTAGTAGTAGAAGTTGTTGTAGAGTCAAAAAACTTTGCAGATTTCTTACAACGTATGAATGCAGTTTCTACTATTTTAGAAGCTGATAAAGAAATTTTACGTCTACAAGAACAAGATCTTCGTCAAATTGAAGAAGATAAGAAAACAATTGACGAAAAAGAAGCATCTTTAGTAGTAGACAAACAAAAATTAGCAAAAGCGCAAGCTGATTTGCAAGATAACTTGAAAAAACGTCAAGATAACTTACAGACAGTTCAAGCTAAATACAATCAGATTGCAAGCCAACTTAATTTAGCAGCAGAAGAAAAAGCTAAAATTGAGTCAAATATGAAGGCAGTACAAGAGACGATTGCTCGTGAGCAAGAAGCAGCAAGAATTGCAGCAGAAGAGCGTGCAAAAGCAGAAGCGGCTGCAAAGGCTGAGCAAGAAGCTTTAGTGAAAGCACAAGCAGAAATTGCTGAAAAACAAAAGCAAGAGAAAGCTAATAAACCAGCTGAACCTGTTGCGAATAATAATTCGAAGGTAGAACCTGCACAACCTTCGAAGCCAACTGCTGGTGGAAGAGAAATATATGTACATGCAACAGCTTATACAGCAGATCCAGCTGAAAATGGTTATGCACCAGGCCAACAAGTGTATTCTGCATGGGGAGGCTATAATCTAACTGCAAACCCAGGAATGAAATTAATTGCTGTAGATCCAAGTGTTATTCCATTAGGTTCTACTGTATATGTTGAAGGTTATGGACAAGCAATTGCAGCAGACACTGGTGGCGCAATTAAAGGTCACAAAATCGATGTTTTAATGCCTGATAAAGCTTCATCTAGTAATTGGGGCAGAAAAAATGTTAAAGTTACAATTTTAAACTAACACGTAATCCAACTTTATAATACGTAAAGTTGGATTTTTTTGTAAAAATTATGTTAAGTTGAGTTTACATTTTGTTAAGGATAGCATACAATGATGGTGAGAGGTGGTAAAATTGACCATTTTAAATAGAGTGAAAGAATTTAGGGCTCGCTTCAATTTTTCGCAAAGTGTATTAGCAGAGAAGGTTGGAGTGACGAGACAAACAATTGCTGCAATTGAAAAAGGGGATTACGTTCCTTCGTTGTTATTGGCACTTACGATTTGTGATGTGTTCCAGTTAAAGATGGAAGATGTGTTTGTTTTAAATAAGGAGGGGAAAGAGGATGAATAGACTTGTATTTTCTTATATGCTAAATGTACTTTTAATGGTATTAGCAGGTTGGGCTTTTATTGAGTTGTATTATTTTACTATTGAAGTCGCTAATTTTATTCAAACGAAGAGAGTACCATTTGAAGTTTCAATAAGTTTAATACCGCTCGGATTACTTTTAACATTTGGTATTGTATCGACGGTTCTTTATAAAATTCAAAAGAAAAAATATAAAGAGCTCTCGTATTGGATGTTTCCACTATTATTTCCTCAAGAAGATGAGCGTGAAAAGGCAATTACAGAAAAGGCTTGTCGTACTACATTTATGTCATTATGGTATGTGTTGCCTTGTGCGGTTGGGTTTTTAACTCTTTCTCCAATTGTTATTCTATATGTTCCTGCATATCCGATATATATTGCATTTAGTATCTTCTTTATTCAGATGACGATTTTTCACGTGTCTTTATATCGAAATAAAATTGCTTAAAAAGAAACCTTCTTGCATCGGCAAGAAGGTTTCTTTTCAGCTTATACTTGTACATATAGCAATATTATTTTATCATTTTATATAGAGTAAGATTTTGTAAGGGAAAGGAATTGTATATGAATAAGCAAAGAATTTATAGTATAGTAGCAATCCTTCTATTTGTTGTAGGTGGGGTTTTAATTGGAAAGCCATTTTATGATGGATATAAGGCTGAAAAGAAACAGACTGAAAATGTGCAAGCTGTTCAAAAGATGGATTATGAAAAGCATGAGACAGAATTTGTAGATGCGTCAAAAATTAATCAACCAGACTTGGCAGAAGTAGCGAATGCATCGTTAGATAAAAAACAAGTAATCGGTCGTATTTCGATTCCAAGTGTTTCATTAGAAATTCCTGTTTTAAAATCTTCTACTGAGAAAAACCTGTTATCAGGTGCAGCGACAGTAAAAGAAAATCAAGTAATGGGAAAAGGGAATTACGCACTAGCAGGGCATAACATGTCTAAAAAAGGTGTTTTATTTAGTGATATAGCATCTTTGAAAAAAGGCGATAAAATTTATTTATATGATAATGAAAATGAATATGAGTACGCTGTTACTGGTGTATCTGAAGTAACTCCGGATAAATGGGAAGTTGTAGAAGATCATGGGAAAGATGAGATAACGCTTATTACATGTGTATCTGTAAAAGATAATTCTAAGCGTTATGTTGTAGCTGGTGATTTAGTAGGAACGAAGGCGAAGAAATAAAAAAGAAGGCCAACTCTTTAAAGAGTTGACCTTCTTTTTTACTACTTTTGAGAAATAATAGAATATTTTAGTTTGTATTTAAAAATCCTTCTATTTATGTATAATAAATTTAGAATTCTAAATTTTGGGAGGAACAAGAGTGAGACAACAGGTGAAGAAACTTCTTTTAACAACAAGTGTAGCGTTATTGATAGCTCCAATTTCAGCTTATGCGCATCCAGGACGTACAGATGCGAATGGTGGACATACGTGTCGTACAAACTGTGAAAAATGGGGATTACAGTACGGGGAATATCATTATCACAATAAACCAGCTTCTAGTAGTGGTGCAACGAGTCCAGCTCCTAGCCAAAATAATAATGGTGCTGTAGAAGCTGAAAAACAACGTGCTGCAGAAGCACAGCGTAAAGCTGAAGAAGAGAGACAACGTGTAGCTGAGGAACAAAGAAAAGCAGAAGAGGCACGTAAGCAAGAGGAAGCTAAGCGCCAAGTTGATATGGAGAAAGGTCAACTTGAAGGCGAAAAAAATGGAGAGACTGATTTTAAAGCAGGGAAAAATGACGTACAAGTACATTTAGCTGGAAAATCAGATACATATAAACAAGCATTTACAACTGCTTATACTACTACTTGGTCTTTAGAAGAGCAGAAGAAAACGCATTTTGAAAAAGGAAAAGAACAGGGCTTAGCACAAGAGACGATGGACGATAGTCAAATTACTCCAGATTTTAAGCAGATCTTTGCAGAAGGTTTCCAAGTGGGAAATAAAGAGAGAACAGAAAAAATTGAAAAAGAGCAAGCTGAACTAGGGGAAAAGGCTGGTAAGGAACTAGCTGAAAAGAATCCTGGAAATAATGAGAAAGATGTATACGTGAAGTCATATGAAACAGCGTATGAAAAAGGCTATAAGTCTACAAAAAAGGCAGTAGAAAAGGCTGGATATAAGTATGCGTTTGAAAACTATGATTTGAAGATTCCTGCCAAGTATGAAAAGAATGGCTCATTAAAAAAATGGTTTACTGAAGGATTTAAATCGAATAAAAAAGCAACGGAAATTCGAGAAGAAGGATTTAAAAAGGGAGACAGCTGGTTTTCATTTTTCTATAAGAGTTTCGTGCCAAGTGAATATAAAGAACATAAAGAGTTGTATGAGCAAGCAATAGAAAAAGGTAAGAAGGCATAAAAAAGATGAGGAGAAATTCCTCATCTTTTTTTTAATCCATCCATTTTACTAGTTTTTTAGAGATTAATAATAAAACACAACCTAAAACAATCGCTACAGCGCCGATAACAGTAAACACTTCAGCATATCCAAGTGAAGTTGTGAAGCTTGCAAGTTGTCCACCTAAAATATTGGCGATACCTGAACTTGCTAGCCATACACCCATTAGTAAAGAAGCAAGTTTTACTGGAGCGAGAGAACTAACCATTGATAGTCCGACAGGTGATAAGAATAGCTCACCTAACGTATGGAAAAGATACGTAAAGACGATAAATAGTAAGTTTGCTTTTTCCGTAATGTTATGTTCGTCACTACCTGTTTTTAATGTAGCGATAACAAGTATGATATAACCGATACCGAGTAAGATCATACCAAGTCCCATTTTGGTTGGGATTTTTAAATCCCCGCGCTTGCGAGTTGCAAGTTTTGCCCATAATGCTGAAATGACTGGGGCAAGTAAAATAATAAATAATGGATTGACCGATTGGAACCAAGATGTTGGAACTTCCCATCCGAACACAGAGCGGTCTACAAATTTGTTTGTATATAGTGTTAATGAACTACCAGCTTGTTCAAAACCAGCCCAGAAGAAGACAACGAAGCACGTTAAAATGACGATAACTGCGGTACGTTGTTTTTCTTTTTTGTTAACGGTGTATCTCCTACTGATGGTTGTCCAGCAGCTGTTTGCAAATCGCGAGTTGGTTTTTTACCGATATCACCAAGGAAGCGATTTGATAGTGTTGTAAATAAAATTTGTCCAATGATCATTCCGATTGAAGCTGCTAAGAAACCGTAACGGAATCCGTAATGTACAACGCCATCAACTGTTGTTTTGAATAAATTTTCTGATAAAAATCCGCAAACGAGTGGAGCTAAAAATGACCCAACGTTAATACCCATGTAGAAAATGGTAAATGCACTATCACGTTTTGGATCATTCTCTTCGTATAATTCTCCAACCAGTGTAGAGATATTCGGTTTGAAGAATCCATTACCGATAATAATAAGCGCTAATCCGAGGTATAGGCCTAATTGGTTTT
Source organism: Bacillus toyonensis BCT-7112 (assembly GCF_000496285.1). Taxonomy (GTDB): domain Bacteria; phylum Bacillota; class Bacilli; order Bacillales; family Bacillaceae_G; genus Bacillus_A; species Bacillus_A toyonensis. The sequence goes on from NC_022781.1 coordinate 3,316,170, forward strand.
GCAAGGCAAATAGTGTAAGGTTACCGATTGCCATCGTTATACCACCAATTGTGATGGCTTTTCTTCTACCTAGAAAACGGTCTGTTAAGTATCCACCAATCATTGGTGTGAAATAACAGGCTCCAGTATAAAATCCGTAAATGGAGAGTGCCCATGCGGGACTAAACCCAAGACCACCGCTTACTAAAGCTGTCGTTAAATATAATGTTAATAATCCTCGTAATCCATAGTAACTAAATCTTTCCCACATTTCTGTAAAGAAGAGTAAGTATAAACCTGGAGGATGTTTCTTTTTTCTTTGCTGTTCTTTTTCTAGTTGTATCGCTGATTCCATGTTATTTTCCTCCTGACACAAACAAAAACAAGGTTAATAATTTTGTATATTTAATATTTTACTTTATTAACTATTATAAGTCAATGAAGTGAAACTTTAATCATATTGGAAGATTTTATTCCAATATGATTATTAGTTGAACGAATCGGGCTTTTATGGGCAGTTTGATTCCCACTGGATATCCGGTTATTAGCTTAATTATTAGGGGGGGAGTCTTACTGTCCGTTAATGCGGGGAAAGGTTGATTTTTCAGAAGAAATTGGAAAAGGGAAATAGCTATAGAATGGGCATTTCTTTTGTGATAGACTATGGACTATGTTTTCTTTGTAAGGAAGCGGATTATCGCGTTTTTCTATATGTGGAATTGATTTCACAAGAGATGAAATTGAAGAAGGAGAAAGAAATGAAATTGTTACAGAAAAAAGAAATTTTACTTATTAGTCTTATGCTATTCTCTATGTTTTTTGGAGCGGGGAATCTTATCTTTCCGCCTTTCCTTGGATATGAAGCAGGAGAACACGTGTGGATTGCGCTGTTAGGTTTTATTATATCAGCAACAGGTCTTCCGATATTAGGTGTTATTGCTGTTGCAAAAGCAGGAAGCTTTCAAACGTTAGCGGGTAGAGTACATTCTTCATTTGCAATTATTTTTCCGTGTATTGTGTACTTATTTATTGGACCTGGTCTTGGTATACCACGTGCAGGAAGTCTAGCATTTGAAATGGGACCAGGTCAGTTATTCCCAGAATCGGGTAGTGTAGTTTTACTAGTTTATACGATCGTTTTCTTTAGCTTTGTTTACTGGTTAAGTTTATCGCCATCTAAATTAATGGGCTTATTTGGGAAGGTTTTAACGCCTTTATTATTATGTATGATTGCACTTATTTTTATAAAAACTATGTTTACACCAGTTGGTAGTGTGAAAGAGGCTACTGGAAATTACGGACAAGTTCCTATGTTCCAAGGATTTTTAGATGGATATTTAACGATGGATGCGCTAGCGGCTTTAATCTTTGGTATTGTTATTGCAAATGCTTTACGTGCAAAAGGTATTGAAGATGATCAAGGCTTAGCGAAATATATGAGTATTGCTGGTATTGGAGCAGGTCTTTTATTATCTATTATTTATGTCATCCTCGGATATGTGGGTTCAATTAGCGGTTCGTTAGGTACGTTTAATAATGGGGCGAATGTGTTAGCACAAGTGATGACGACGTTATTTGGACAAGGCGGAGTAGTTTTGTTAGGCCTTATTTTTACTATTGCGTGTTTATGTGTTTCAATTGGACTTGTTACATCTTGTAGTCAGTTTTTTACAAGTGTATTTCCGAAAGTATCGTATACAGTTTGGGCGTTTATATTGAGCTTTATTAGTATGATTTTAGCTAATTTAGGGTTAACACAAATTTTAAAAGTTTCAGTACCGATTCTTGGATTTATTTATCCAATTGCATTAACGCTTATTATTTTAGGGTTATTCCATAAATATATTGGGAAGTATGTGTGCATATATCCTGTTACAATTTTGATTGTAGCGGTATTTAGTGCAATCGATATTTTAAATAAAAATGTGATGACGAATCAGTGGACGCCAATATTGAAGTATATTCCGTTTTATACAGAAGGTGTAGGATGGATCATTCCAGCTCTTGTAGGTGTGTGTATTGGTGTAATCGTTAGTATCATGATAAATAAGGACAAATAAGTGAAAGGGTGTTTTCTATAATGGGAAAACACCTTTCTTTTTTTGGAAAAATAGTTTTAAAAATGAATAGACTAAGAGTATGATAAAGATAATTGGTAATATATAGGTTTCGAATGAATGGTGAGGGGGGAGCATATGAAGGAAGATTTGAATAAGAAAATAGAAGCACTCGAAACTACAATTGAAACGATGCAAGAAGCACTTTTTGAGTTGAAAGCAAAACAAAGGGAAATAGAAGTAGAAAACGCTCAGCAACATGTTAGTAAGGAAAAGAAAGTATATATCGAAACGATAATAGATGAAAAATTACAAGAAGATGTAGTAAAGATCAAAGAGCCCGTGCAAAAAGTTGAGGAAAAACAAGTAAATATATCTGCTTTTAAACCGGAACCATTCAATATTATTAAGTTTTGCCAAACATGGTTGCCGCGTATATTTGTCGGTATTATGCTACTTGGGGTTATTTGGTTATTTAAAGCAGGGGTAGATGCTGGTTTATTAACACCAGCGATACGAATTGTGTTTGGTATCGCCTTATCTATCGGTTTGTATTATATAGGGGATATTCAAATTAAACGAGAGCGGCAAGCGTTAGGGTTAGTATTAGCTGGAGGAAGTATTACAGGCATTGTTTTAACGACGTTTGCGGCACATTATTTATATGGATTTATTCCAGCAAGTATTGCGTTTATCTGTAATATTGTATGGGTTATTTTAGGGATTTATTTAGCGAAAAAGTATCAATCGGAATACCTTACTATCTTCGTAGCGGTCGGAGCTTTCTTCGTTCCGTTCTTGTTAAATAGTACGACTCCGAATCCTTATATTTTCTTTGGATATGAGACGATATTAACACTTAGTTTATTATGGTATGCGTTGAAAAATCGTTATAAGTACTTATATATGATTTCTTATGTTGTTGCTGCCATTGTCCTGTTTGTCTTCTTTGCTGTTATGTCGATATTAGTAGAGAATTTGCAAATACAGTTAACGATTGTATATGGTGTAATTCATTTGCTGTTATTTTGGCATATGTTTTCAGAGAGAGAGTTTATACAAGAAGCAAGAGTAGCGATATTTAGTACAAATGCCGTTTTCTTTATTTTATCTATTGCAAAAATACCTGATTTTACTACGTGGGGATTGGTCATAAGTGCACTCGTGCATACTGTTATGTTTGTACTTGAATATAGGAAGAATAAACAGTCTATATTTGCAAATCTCTTATTTGGTTTTGCAATGGGGTCATTTAGTTTAGCGATTTTATACGAGTACAGTTTAGTGAATGCAGCAATTGTATTATTGTTACAAGGTTTTCTCGGTATGGTTACTTCTATTAAAGCAAAACAACAAATTAAACTGTATGTAAGTGCCACTATTTATGCGATTGGAATGGTACAGACGATTTTTAGCCCGTTTGATCATTTTGTTTCAGCTGGGTTTGTTGCTCATATTATTTTAATAGGTACATTTTATTATTGCATGAAACGAGCGAAAGATGTATTAACGAGTTTTGGAAAATATGTTTATTCTATAGCTCTCTATTGGTTCATGGTCATTGTATTTATTACAATTACTAGAGTTGGCGAAGTTCTTTCTACAGATGGAAGTATAATAAGCGTATCAGTATCGTTATTATGGATGGTATATGCATTATTTGCAGTTTGGCTTGGACGGAATAAAAATATGAATGAAATATTGTATGCTGGCTTAGTTGTTTTAGTAGTAACGATAGGAAAGTTATTCCTTCTAGACTTACCAGAAGTTTCAATGATGATCAGGGCAGTGTTATTCTTAATTGTAGGTAGTATAGGTATCGTCATTTCCAGAATGTTTTTCTCAAAAGAAGAGAAATGAGAAGAAGGCAATCCGCATGTGGATTGCCTTTTCTTTTACTTCTTATTAATCGTTACAGCTTCATTATATTTAGCAGTTGTATTTTGGCGTAGACGAAGTGTTGCTTGTCCAGTTGTATTTGAATCAAGTTGTACGTTCACAATTTTTTCAGCGGAACCAAAGCTGTTTGTTGTGAATGAGAAGGCGCTACTATATCCGAAAGTAGATGGCCAAGTGCCGTTTGTATTTTGGACTTTTGCTACCTGTGTTCCGCCAGTCGTGAAGATACCTAAAGAATAGTTATTATAAGTTGTATTAGGTAATAAGTTGTTTACTTGAATCTTTATTTGGAACACTTCATTGTTTGGTAGAATGCTAGGGCGTGTAATCACATAATCGTTTGCTGTTACGGCGCCGTTATATCCGTATGAACCAGGTTTAAATGTATTTGTATTAAACCATTGATAACCAGCGTTTGGTGCACTCCAAGGTTCTGGTTGTGGCTCTGTTGATAAGCTTGGTTGTTCAAATGTTTGTAAAGCAGTAGGTGAATCAAGTTGTAAACCGTTTACTTGATCTAAGCTTGTAAATGTCTCTTGTTTCGATAGCCAATTTACGATATTTTCTAGTAAAACAGCATCGTTTTCTTCTTTATAACCATCGTAAGTTTTCTTTGTTTGGCCAGAATCTTCACGAACGTATTTTGGCGTAGCATCTTCAACAGGAGAAGAGTCACCGATAAAGGCAGCTTTTCCAAGTCCTACTTTTGCAATTGCAGCATATGGACCCTCTGCAACGCCACCGCCGTTATAAACACCACTATCAACAGCGTTATTCCATTTTGATGGGTTTTCTGGAAGATAAACAAGTCCTTTTGCTAGTTTTGGATTTGTAATTGCTAGAGTAGAACCAGCATGCATTGCTACCGATGAAACACCTTGTGTAATTCCGAATGATTGTTCAGGCGAAACAATGTTTTTAGCTGAAACATCACCAAGTGCATTGTAACGGAAGCGAATACCAAAATTATTAGATAGCCAATCGGAACTTTCTACTCCTTGCATAGCTTGTGAGTTTGCTTCTTCGTTAGACATTCCTTTTGCGGGATTTTCCCAAGCACCGCGTCTATATCCATTAAATACTTCAGAAGAGTCCCAGCGATTTTTATTACGATCTGCATTATAATGATCGGCAATGAAGAAGATACTGCCGCCATTTTTTACATATTGTAACATTGCATCTTGTTCAGATTTTTTGTAAGGAATATTTGCCTCTGGAACGATAAACACGTTGTAATTTTTTAAGTCTTCGTATGTAATAGGTGTTGATTTACGAAGTTCTTTTACATGATATCCATTTTGGGCAATGCCGTTTCCGAAATCAGAAAAGCCGCCATCAATAACCCAGTCAGCTGTCCCTGCAGTTTGACCGTGCGTATTATCAAATAATACTTTCTTCCCATTGTTTTGATTTACAACCTTTGCAGCAATTTCAGGAGCTGGGTCTACAGAGCTTTCGGCATAAGTAGACGGTATGAACGAACTCCCCATACTAAGTGTAATTGCTGTTGCTAAAGAAAATGTAATCCATTTTTTATTCTTCATAGAAGAATCCCCCTAATAATAAATATATGTGCTTTAATAATGTAATTTATTTTTCTGAAAAAATAAAGACAGAAAACGTAAAAAATATTAAAAAATTGTAAAAATACCGTGAATTTTGTTGAGAAATATTTATATAGACAATAAAAAACCCCTTCCAATTAATAAGGAAGGGATAAATTGTTTAACTAATCTTTGAAGTAGGTGTTTCATCAATCTTATGAAACCCTTTCATGTAATACACGATAGCTAAGCCAATAAGCCAAATTGGGCCAACGATTAATGCAATTCGTGTATCTTCTGAATACGCCATTATACATAGTACAAGTGCAAGGAAGCCAAGTGAGAAGTAAGAGCTTAATGGATGTAAAGGCATTTTATACGTTAGCTTGTCTTTTTTCTCAGTTGATAATCCTTTACGGAATTTAATTTGAGCGACTAATATAATTCCCCAGGTCCAAATTGCCCCGAAAGTTGAAATACTAGTTAACCATGTAAACACCTTTGCAGGCACAAGGTAGTTTAATATAACACCAACAAGTAAAACGATAGCCGTTGCTACAATTCCTTGACTTGGAATCCCATTTTTATTTAAACGACCGAATCTTTCAGGAGCTTTCTTTTGTTGTGCCAATGTAAATAGCATACGCCCTGTACTAAATAAACCACCGTTACAAGAAGAAAGTGCAGCTGTTAATACGACAAAGTTAATAATACCTGCTGCTTTTGCAATGCCGATTTGTTGGAATGTTAATACGAATGGACTTCCTTTCTCACCAAGTTCGTTCCATGGATAAATTGCCATCATAACGAATAATGCCCCGACGTAAAAGATTAGGATTCTCCAAAATACGTTATCGATAGCTTTTGCGAGTGTTTTCTTCGGGTTTTGAGCTTCACCAGCTGTAACACCAATTAGTTCAACGCCTAAATAAGCGAATAATACCATTTGTAAGGAGAGTAGTAATCCGGAAAATCCATTTGGGAACCAGCCACCATGTGACCAAAGATTTGAAATACCAGTAGCGATACCACCATTTCCGAATCCGAATAAAATAATGCCAGCTCCAACTACTATCATACAGATAATTGTGACAATTTTAATGAGAGCAAACCAAAACTCAAGTTCTCCAAATACTTTTACTGATAAGAAGTTGAAAGCGCTCATTAATAATAGAGCGAGTAGTGCCCAAGTCCAGCGCGGGATATCTGGGAACCAGTACTGCATGTAAATTCCAGCCGCCGTAATTTCAGCCATACAAGTAACAACCCATAAGAACCAGTAGTTCCAACCAGTAATATAGCCAGCAAGTGGGCCGATATAATCATTAGCGTATTTACTAAAAGAACCGGCAACCGGTTGTTCAATTGCCATTTCTCCGAGCGCTCGCATAATGAAAAAAATAACGAGTCCAGCGATCATATAACCTAGTAAGATGGAAGGACCAGCTAGTTTAATAGCAGAAGCAGATCCTAAAAATAGTCCAACGCCAATAGCTGAACCGAGTGACATTAAAGTAATATGTCGTTCTTTTAAACCTCGATTTAAAGTTCCAGATTTGTTTGTGTGCTGCATAAGAAGAATCCCCCTTGTAGAATGAGCTACCTAAATATTTAACTATTTCAAATTATAAAACATTTCTATCTGTTATGCTACAAAAATAATCATAAAAGAACTGTACTACATCTGAAGTTGTCAGACTTAAACTTAAAATTCTCACTATTAGAGAATATATTGACTCTTCTTTTTATTGATTGTTAAGATTAAGTATTATATTTTCTCACATACTAGTAAGAAAAGAATGTGTGATAATAATTCAGATGTAGGAAGGGTACATAAGCATGTTTCAATTACAACAATATAACACTTCTGTGAAGCAAGAGCTTTTAGCTGGCATCACAACTTTTTTTACATTTGCGTATATTCTTGTCATCAATCCGAAAATATTATCTGATGCAGGTGTACCATTTGATCAAGCTTTTACGGCAACTATTATTGCGACAGTTATTGGGACGCTATGTATGTCGTTTTTAGCTAACTATCCAATTGTTATTGCTCCAGCTATGGGGATGAATGCATATTTTGCTTATTCTGTTGTTCAACAGGCAGAGGGGATTACATATGTCATTGCGTTTTCGGCAGTATTTGTAACAGGTATTATTTTTCTTTTATTATCTTTCACTTCATTTAGGCAAAAGTTAATTGTCGCAATTCCTGATAGTTTAAAGCATGCAATTGCAGGTGGAATTGGACTATTTATTGCTTTTATTGGATTACGTCTATCTGGAATTATCGTTGATCATCCATCTAATTTAGTTACGATTGGTGATTTTCATTCACCAGCCGTTATTTTAACTTTAATTGGTTTAATTTTAGCTGCGGTATTAATGGTATTACGTGTGAGTGGTGCATTATTTATTAGTATGATTGTGACAGGAATTATCGCCTTCTTTACGGGGCAACTGAAGTTTGAGGATAAAATTGTAGCGATGCCTCATTTACCAGAGGGTATTATCGTTTCAAATCCAATCAATGCCTTTTCAGATGTAATTCAGTATGGATTATATGGTGTTGTATTTTCATTTTTACTTGTACTTTTATTTGATACGACAGGTGCATTACTCGGTTTAATTAAACAAGCAGGTTTAATTACAGATAATACAGAGAAACGTTTTGGTAAAGCGTTTATTGCAGATGCGATTGGCGGAACGACAGGTTCTATCTTTGGTACAAGCCCAACAGCAGCGACAATTGAATCGTCAGCTGGTATTGCTGCGGGTGGTAAAACGGGATTAACAGGTATTGTAGTTGTTGGACTAACAATTATAACGGCATTTTTCAGTCCTGTAATTGCATCTTTATCAAGTGTAGCTGCTATTACAGCTCCTTCATTAATTATTGTCGGTAGTTTAATGGCACAAAGTATTCGTGATATTAATTGGGATGAGTTTGAAGATGCATTACCAGCATTTTTAATTTTTGTAGGTATTCCGTTAACGTCTAGTATTGCGAATGGAATTGCAATCGGATTTTTAGTGTATCCGGTCTTAAAGATTGTGAAAGGGAAAGGGATGGAAGTACATCCGTTACTATACTTATTTACAATTTTATTTGGATGTCATTTATTCTTATAATATAGATATAGAAGAGGGGCTTCTTATGAGAGGCTCCTTTTTTGTGTATAATAAAGTGAAACTATAATTAGTGAGGGGTTTATTACCCGCAAATAGCGGGAGAAAGTGAAAATTAAATTAATTACGCAAAATATAAATTACTTAATGGAATATATATGTTACAATTAAGGTAGAGGAGGAACATGAATGGCTGTAAGTAAAATAAAAGTCGCGCGTGTTCAGTTAGATTTAACACAGCAAAAATTAGCAGAAAAAGTAGGCGTTACAAGGCAAACGATTAGTTTAATTGAGAAGGGGAAATACAACCCGTCTTTAGATTTATGTTTGAAAATTTGTTATGCGGTAGATAAAACATTAAATGATTTATTTTGGGAGGAAGAGGAGTGAGGGGATGAGAATCGTGAAAGATGAACGTTTAATGATTGAGGGGCTAAAACATATTAGACTCGTTTTCATCTTACAAAATATCGTCATACTAGGTATTGTTTTTTATCGCTATGTTTTGCAAGGTGCAGGATATGAAAGTATTTCGGATTTATTAATGGTATTTATGTGCGGGATAATAGGTATTAACTTTTTAAACTTAAAAAATTCGGTGCAAGTGTATGAGCATACGGGCGGAGTATCACGCAGCTATTTTATGAAACTATTATTCATTCCGGTAGGTATTATTATTGGGATTTTAGCTATTTGTATCATTGTAACACCAGATATTTCGATAAAGGAAATTAGTATGACAGGACTTATTATGGTTGCTTGTTTTTTAGTTCCTAGTTTGTTTATATACATATATATGAAAAAAATAAAAAGTGAAGATTGAAATATAAGAAAAGCTTTCCTGTATTGCGGAAAGCTTTTCTTATATCTTTTTATATACAATACTTTATGAAGGCCAATCGGTTCAATTTCAAAGATTACACCATGTTCCTAGAAGCCTAAGCGCTTGTAATAGTCAGTTACAGTAATTCGGCCATTACACCATAAAATATTTGCTTTACGCTCTTGCAAGACTTGTTACGCTTTTTGAATTAAGGAGCTTCCAGCGTGTTTGTTTCGAAAGTTAGGTAATGTTGCCATTCCACGTAGTCGGAAGAGTATTTACAATCTGTTACTGTTTGATTCGGGTGTGAAAATTTTTGACGTAATACGCAAGTTTCAGATGCATCAATACATTTCACGGTAATTATATTAACATCCTTCCTTATAAGCCTTTTTCTGTTAGTTGTATAAAGAAATAGGCAGGTGCAGCGAAAAGTCCGAGTATGCTAGCGGTTCCAAGAAGGAGCGAAAGCAAGAGACAAGTATATTTGACGCCAGTTGATTTTTTCCAGCCGTAACTACAAATTTCAATGCTAACACCGATGAGAATAATAGCAACGAGTACTTCCGCTAATAATAATAGAGCTAAAGTTACAATAGACATAATGTGATCCATCCCCATAATATGTGATAGTAACATTTTACCATATAGAATGGAAAAAAATGCCCCTCAATTATGTGAGGGGCATTTTCTATTCTAATATGTTTTTTAGTGTATTAATATGTTCTTTTGAACCTGTTACAAGCAGTGTGTCACCATGTTGTAACCTCGTATCACCATGCGGTATTAATGCTTTATTACCTCGGTAAATTTGGATGACAAGTACATCACCTAAAAATGGAAGGCGACGAAGCTCGATGCCGTTATATTTATTGCTACGTAGTTCAACTTCACGTACTGTTTCGTTCGCTGTTGTAATTAAACGAACGAGACTCGGTTTATCGATAAGAGCACGTAATAAAATCCGTGTAGAGTTAATAGTCGAGAATACAGCGATATGTTCTTGTGTTGCTTTTTCTTGTAGAAGTGGATCTTCTACACTTGCAATGACATGTTCAACACCTAGTTCTTTCGCATGTTCTGCTAATAATAAGTTTTGTTCATCATCACTTGTTGCAACGACAACGCGATTTGCATCAAATGCTGTTCGTTCAGTTAATGATTCAATTGTAATATCATCTAATTTCACGATAGGGAAGTCATGTGATTTCGCTTCCTCATCATTTATTTTATTTTGGCGCATCATATATAGCGTTACATCATAGTCTTCTCGTTTTAAATCAAGTGATAATGGAAGAGTAATTCTGCTCGCGCCAATAATAGATACTTTCGGTTTTGGTGTTTCCACTTTTGGGAACATCTTTTTAAATAATATAGGTGCAAAAATGCAAGTAATAACTGCACTTAAAATAAGAGAAGCGGATAAACTTGGGCTGATGATTCCTAGTTTTTCACCAATTTGTGCCGCCGCAATAACTAAGGAAAGTGTTGATGTTAATAAGATGGCACTTCCGAGTACGATATTACGCGGATACCATTTACGTAGGACGAGTGATGGTAAAAGTTTTGAAATAAAGAGTCCTACAATTAAAATTGGGATCATTAGCATACTAGAAGGTTCTTTAAAAATAGACCAGACTTCTAGATTTACACCAACCATTACGAAGAAAATAGGAATGAAGAAACCGTATCCGATGGAATCAAGTTTTTCAACCATATCTTCATTTGGTGATAATAACGATACGAGTACACCTGCTAAGAAGGCACCTAAAATATTTTCTGCACCAACAGATTCAGATAACCCTACTAAAATTAAGATAAGTGCAAAAACAGCTCGAGTATCAATTTGTACACTACCAGCTTTTAAGCTATCTAAGTATGGGATGTTTTTGAAGCGTTTTGCAATAAAGTAAATGATAATACCTGCTCCGAATAGAAGGAGTAGGAGCCACATGCTTTGGCCGCTTTCAGAATTTAATCCGACAAATACGGCGAGTAAAATCATTGTAACTAAGTCTGCAATAACAGCGACTAATAAAATGATTTGTCCGATTGCGGTTTTTCCTAAGTTATTCTCTTTTAATGTTGGTACGACAACACCTAAAGAAATAGTTGAAATAATTAAAGTCATGAACATTGCATTATCTACAAATCCTAGCCATACGAATAGTAATGATAGGGCATAAGATAAGATGAAAATAAACAAGAAAATAATGCTTGCTGCTTGGAATGTGTTCGGTTCGTTTTTCGTACTTTTTTTCCCTTTTTGTTTAAAAATAGAAAAGTCAATTTCTAACCCGCTTAAAAACATGAGGAAGATAAATCCTAGTGTTGATAAAACTTGGAGCCACATATCTGGCTCAATAATATTAAACCCACTTTTACCTACAAAGATTCCTGCGATGATCTCTGCAACAACGACAGGAAGTGCTTTTAATTTAAAGCGTTGTAACAAAAGGGGAACGAAAAACGCGATTGCAACTACAACCATAAGTGATAGAACAGAAGTATGATGTTCCATTGCGTTCTCTCCCTTCAAATAAATATAGTACCTATTTAGCCATATAATAGGTAGAAAATCAACGCATATGGATTCGATTTCATAAAGAAAGAGTTTTCTTAACATTTGTCATAATAAGTATATTTTTCATGATTCTGCTGTTAATGCCGTAATGTGGATGTAATAGGGGAGGGGGAATAAAAAAAGACTGCTGAGGAATCTCAGCAGTCTTTTTCATGTACATTACATTGAGAAGAAGATCCATACAGTTAAACCAACTGTTGCAGTTGCAACGAAGAAACTGTATATCATTGTAAGAATTTGGACTCTTCCTTCTCCTTCTTTTAAATGCATGAACATAATTAATTGTAATAAAGCTTGCGCAACAGCCATTATGATAATAGTTGTTAAGACTGTTGAAAGTGGTAATGTTGTGTAAAGTGCCACGTATAACGCTAGAAACGTTAGTGCAAGCGATAAAATAAATCCGAAAACGTGTGACCAAGGGAATCCGCTATGCGCATGCCCGTTTGCTTGGTTGTTATTTTGACCCATTTACGCCACCATCCCGTTCAAGTAAACTAGTGTGTAAATAAAGACCCAAACAAGATCAAGGAAATGCCAGTATAAGCTGATAATGAATACTTTACGAGCTGTAACTGGTGTTAAACCTCGTTTTAAAATTTGGATAATAACACAAGTTGCCCAAATGATACCACCTGTTACGTGGGCACCATGCGTTCCAAGAAGAACGAAGAATGCAGATAGGAACGCACTTGTTTGAATTGTTGCGCCTTCACCGATGTACATAATGAACTCTTCGATTTCAAAGAATAGGAAACCTGCACCTAAAAGTAATGTAAGGATGAACCATCCAAGCATTGCTTTTTGGTTGTGCTTACGCATTTCGTGAATTACGATACCACATGTGAAACTACTTGTTAAAAGTAGTAATGTTTGAATTAAAAGCGTTTTAAGTTCAAACAGTTGTGCTGGAGTTGGGCCATCTGCCGTACGACCAGCAAGGACTAGATAAGAGGCGAAAAGTGTTGCGAACAGCATAATTTCAGCCCCAAGAAAAATCCAGAATCCTAGGATATTCAATCTGCTTTGTTCGGATTGATATTCCAAAGGTAAGCTTTTATCTAAAGCCGCCATGTCATTTCACCTCTCATGCTATATGTTCTGTTTCTTTAATTTCATCAACACTTACGTAGTAACCATCGTCGTAATCGAATGAACGATAGATTAAGCAAGCTAAAATACCAACGCCGCCGATTGCTGCAAGCCAGAACCAGCTAAATACTAATGCGAAACCTGCAAGACCGAAGAATAAAGACGCAATAATAGGCACACCAGAGTTACTTGGCATGTGAATTGGTTTTAAATCTTCTGCTGCTGGTGTAACTGTTTCTCCGCGTTTTTTCATGTACCAGAAAGCATCAGCTTCTTTAATTTCAGGAAGCTTCGCGAAGTTGTAATGTTGTACAGGAGATTGAGTTGCCCATTCAAGTGTACGACCATCCCATGGATCTCCAGTTGTGTCACGTTCACCGTGACGTGCACTCCAAATTACGTTGTAGCAAAGAAGTAGGAAGCCGATACCCATCATTACCGCACCAACAGATGCGATTTGGTTTAGCCATCCCCATCCAAGACTTTCAGAGTAAGTGTACATACGACGAGTCATACCGTCTAAACCTAAGAAGTACATTGGGAAGAAACAGATGTTGAATCCGCTCATAAAGATCCAGAATGTCCATTTACCCAGGCGTTCATTTAACATATGACCAGTCATTTTTGGATACCAGAATGTGAATCCAGCAAGCATAGCGAATACTGTACCTGCAATTAATACGTAGTGGAAGTGAGCAATTAGGAAGTAGCTGTTATGGTATTGATAATCAGCTGCCGCCATTCCAAGCATAACCCCTGTAACCCCACCGACTACGAAGTTTGGAATAAATGCCAATGACCAAAGCATTGGAACTGTAAAACGAATACGTCCTTTATACAGTGTAAACAACCAGTTAAAGATCTTAACCCCGGTTGGAATCGAAATCGCCATTGTCGAAATCGAGAAGAATGAGTTAACCGCTGGACCTGCACCCATCGTGAAGAAGTGGTGAAGCCATACGACGAAACTTAGTAAAGAAATTGCAACCATTGAGTATACCATCGCACTGTAACCGAATAGACGTTTACGTGAGAATGTACTAATGATTTCAGAGAAAATACCGAATGCCGGTAAAATAACGATATATACTTCAGGGTGACCCCATACCCAGAACAGGTTGGCCCATAACATCGGCATACCGCCGCTCGCCATCGTAAAGAAGTGAGCATCGAATAGACGGTCAAATGTCATTAATGCAAGAGCAACTGTTAATACTGGGAAAGCGAAAATAATGATAATTGTTGTAATTAAGATTGACCAAGTAAACATTGGCATTCTCATTAAAGTCATACCAGGTGTACGCATTTTTAAGATAGTAACAAGGAAGTTAATACCGGTCATTAGCGTACCGAGACCTGAAATCTGTAATGCAATTGCGTAGTAGTTGTTTCCTACACCAGAAGTAAACTCTGTACCTGCCATTGGGAAGTAAGAAGTCCACCCAGCGTCTGGAGAACCACCGATTACGAAAGCGATGTTAAATAACATTGCTCCGACAAAGAATAACCAGAAACTTAAAGCATTTAAGAACGGATATGCAACGTCACGAGCACCAATTTGTAATGGTACTACAAGGTTCATTAATCCCATAACGAATGGCATCGCCATGAAAAGAATCATAACTGTACCGTGTGTTGTAAAGATTCCGTTATAGTGTTCAGCGTTTAAATAAGTTGTTTCTGGGAATGTTAATTGTGCACGGATCATTAAACCATCCATACCACCACGGAATAACATGATAACCGCAGAAATAATATACATGGCTCCGATTTTTTTATGGTCAACAGTTGTCAACCATTCATCCCAAAGCCACTTCCATTTTTTATACTTTGTTAGTACGAAAATGATTGCTAATGTCACAAGAACGATAGAAGCGTCTGCACCGTAAATAATCGGGTCACCTGTGACAAAGAATTCATCAAGCTTCACTGTGTTCACTCCAATCTGTTGGAATAATAGCTATTATTTTTTGTTTTTGTAGTAGTTGTAATCACAATATTCAAGTGATTTTGGATCTACATAACTTAAGTGATGACTAGAGAATGTCATACGACCAACTACACCAGGTTTAACAATTTCGTTGTACTTATCTTCTGTTAGTTTAGGAGCAGTTTGTTGTACTTCTTTTACCCACTTGTCATACTTTTCTTTTGTTTTTGCTTCAACTTCGAACTCCATGTGAGTGAATCCTTCACCAGAGAAGTTCGCGCTACGGCCTAGGTAAGAACCTGGCTTATCAGCTTGTAAATAAAGATCCATAATCATGCCATCCATTGTGTACTTCATACCACCAAGTTCTGGTACCCAGAAAGCATTCATTGGGCCGACAGAAGTCAGTTTGAATTGAATTGGTACACCAGCTGGGATGTTTAAATAGTTAACGGTTTCAATTTTTTCCTCTGGGTAACTGAATAACCATTTCCAGTTTGCAGATGTAACATAAATTTCAACTGGTTTAATATGTTTGGACTCTTCCGGAACCTCTTCCGAAGCATAAGTTGCTTTTACTGTTGGGATCGATAATGCGATAACGATAATAACAGGAACAAGCGTCCAAATAATTTCTAATAATGTGTTACCGTGTTGTTCAGGTGGCTCGTAGTCCATATTCTCTGGTTTTTCACGATAACGAATCAAGATGACTGTAAACAGGATGAATACAATTGCGATAATTAATGACATAAGCAAGAATGACCAAACAATTAAATCATACTGTGCTTTTGCAACAGGTCCTTGCGGATTTAATACTGCGAGTTTCTTATCACAGCCACCGAGGAACAGAAGTAATGATAACGGAAGAAGCGAAGCCAACTTCCAAAATGCTTTCTTTAGTTGCACGATTGAAAATCTCCTTTCTCCTTGGATTGAAACTATGCCAATAAAACAATATAAACCTATTAATTTATAGAAGGCAATAGTTTTTGAGATATTGTTAAAAAATAGACACAAATGCACACTTTTTAAGGTGAATATCATTTGTAACTTGATTATATTGTAAACTATTTTCCAGAAAAAAACGTGATTGTGAAAATTTTAAGATAAATAAAGTTATACCAAGATATCCAATAAATAGAAAAAAGCTATCTTATTATAAGAAAGATAGCTGAATATTTTGTATATTTAGTTTATTCCCTGAGTTATACTTTTTTTCTGTTCAAATGTGACAACTTTTTTATATTTAACTTGGTATAAAATGTAGCAAATAATCATAAATGGAATTCCGCAATAAAGAGCAATTCTCTGATCTGGAATGAAAGCTAAACTAACAAATGTAATAAAGTTGAGTGAGAACGCTACGATTGGAACTACTGGATAGAGCGGTGTACGATATTTTAAGTCATTTATGTCGCCGCCATTTTTTACGAAATTTCTACGGAAGAAAAACTGTGAAGCCGCGATTGACATCCAAACGACAACGGCGGCCATTGCTGCAATAGATGTTAAAACTAGAAAGACAGTATCTGCCGCAAACACGCTTGTTAATAAAGAAAGGCTTGCAAAAATAAGACTGAAAATGAGTGCATTCAGTGGTACCCCTTTTTTAGTTAACTTCGTAAAAGCTGGACTTGCCATTCCTTGTTTTGCCATCGCCCAAAGCATACGAGAATTTGCGTATAAACCAGAATTAGCTACGGATAATACGGCTGTAATAATAACAAAGTTCATAATGTCTGCTGCATATGGAACACCAGCTACATCAAATACAAGTACAAATGGACTTTCGACTAGATTAGCCTCTTGCCATGGGAGTAACCCTACAACAACTGATATTGCTAGGACGAAGAAGAATAGAGTTCGCCAAATTGTGTTTTTAATTGCTTTTGGAATTGTTTTTTCAGGATTTTCACTTTCTCCTGAAGCAATTCCGATTAATTCTGTTCCTTGGAAGGAGTAATTTACTGTAATCATTGTAAGAAGAACAGCTAATGCACCATTTGGAAATAGACCGCCATTTTCAGTGAAATTGTGAAGCATTGGAGCGGGTTTTCCGTTAAAGTCTAGTAGACCAAACATAACTGCACCACCAAGTACGACAAAAATAACAATTGTTGCAACTTTTACACTTGCGAACCAAAATTCTGTTTCTGCATATGCCTTTGCTGATAGAGCGTTCACAAGAAAAAGTGCTGCTGCAAATGTAACGCACCAAATCCACGAAGAAACGTCTGGAAACCATCGTTTCATTAAAATACTTACAGTTGTTAACTCTACTCCAACTGTAACAGCCCAATTTAACCAATACATCCAACCGACAACAAATCCAAAACCAGGTGAAATAAATTTGCTTGCATAGCTTTGGAACGAACCTGCTTCTGGCATAGCAACGGATAATTCACCAAGACATAACATCGTTAAATACATAACAAATCCACCGACTAAAAATGCAAGAATTGCACCACCAGGTCCAGCGTTATGGACGATTTGACCAGATCCCATAAATAGTCCAGTTCCAATAACGCCACCAAGTGCGATCATAAATAAGTGTCTACTTTTCATTGTACGTTTTAAATTTGTTTGTTCTACTTGTTGATTCATATGCCCCTCACCCCGTTATTTTCTTGTATGTATTAACTGGTTTTCATTCTGAGTGTTTAATCATTAGCGGGGGATGTGACACATACTCAATTTATTTGTTATGAAATGAATGGAGTATGTAAAAAACGAACTATGACTAAATACTCTAAGAATGTTTATTAACAAGGTTATATCTTCACTATGTTAATAATTTCGATTTTAGCAAAATGTTCCGAAAAAGTATATTGTTTTTTCTTTTTATTAAAAATAATTAGAATTTTATAACTATATAAATGTGAATAATAATTCACAGAATCTTTCTAGCAAACTAGTTAGAAGAAGGGTACAATGATAAGAGTTGTGTCTGTAAAATAATAATTAATGGAGTTTTGTTTATAATGAAAAAGTTAAAATATCTTTTTGTTTTTGGGATTATACTTGCGACCGCGTTTTTTATAGGGAAAGATAAAATTATACAAAAGGCGCAAGTGCTACGCTTAGATTTTCTATCTGAAATGAAAGAATCAGCTATGATTGAAGATGTTCCATTTATAAAACAATTACCAGAATTACCTCGTGGATGTGAAGTGACAAGTTTGGCTATGTTACTGCAATATAAAGGTGTACAAGTAGATAAGATGCAGCTTGCTAGCGAAATCCATCGTGTTCCATTTGAACAAAATGGTTTGCGTGGAAATCCTTATGAGGGATTCGTTGGAAACATTTATACGAAGGCTGAACCTGGATATGGTGTATATAATCAACCAATCTTTAATTTAGCAGAAAAATATGTTCCTGAAAAAGTAATTAATTTAACAGGTAGAGACATGCAAGATATATATAAAGTAATTAGTTCTGGATCTCCAGTATGGGTCATTATTAATACAACGTTTAAGCCACTAGCTGAAAGTAGTTTTGAAACATGGAATACGAGTTCAGGTGAAGTGAAAATTACATATTATGAGCATAGTGCAGTAGTAATTGGATATGATCAAAACTTTGTATATGTAAATGATCCTCTTAAAAACAATCCACGTTTGGCTGTTCCACGAGCGGAATTTGAGAAAGCTTGGGAGCAAATGGGAAAACAAGCAATTACTATTTTGTAATAAGGAAAAAGTCATCTTTTAGATGGCTTTTTATTTTTAAGTCTATAAAACGGAAAATTTAGAATATTCTTTTAAAAGTTAATAATTCGCGTTATAATAACATTTAACTTGGTGAAGAAGGAGAGAAGAGAAATGGATGTTGCAAAGGAACTTGTTTTGTCAAAAAATCAGTTGGTTGAGTGGAGAAGGCATTTTCATAAGTATCCAGAGTTATCTTTTCAAGAAGAGAAAACATCGCAGTTTGTGTTCGACATACTTCAAAAAATCCCATATTTAGAAGTGTCACGACCGACTCAATATAGTGTGATGGCAAAGTTAGTAGGTAAACAGCCCGGTAAAACAATTGCGGTCCGGGCTGATATGGATGCTCTTCCTATTCATGAAGAAAATGATTTTGATTTTATTTCGATATATCAAGGTGTGATGCATGCATGTGGTCATGATGGACATATGGCGATATTACTTGGTGTGGTACATAAGTTAGTAGAGGAAAGAGAGAGGGTTAAAGGGGAGATTCGTTTTCTATTCCAACATGCAGAAGAAAATTTTCCTGGTGGCGCAGAGGAAATGGTTGCAGCGGGGGTAATGGAAGGTGTGGATTATATTATTGGTGCTCACCTGTGGGCGTCGTTAGAGGTTGGTAAAATAGGTGTAATTTATGGTGCGGCAATGGCTGCGCCGGATGTTTTTAAAATTACGATTGAGGGCAAGGGTGGGCATGCTGGAATCCCTCATGAAACTATTGATAGTATTGCAATCGGTACACAAGTTGTTTCACAACTTCAGCAAATTGTATCTCGCCTCACGAATCCGTTAGATTCTCTCGTAGTATCTGTTACGCAATTTCATGCCGGAACAACCCATAATGTGATTCCAGAACAAGCGGAAATTGAAGGGACAGTGCGGAGTTTAAGGCATGAGTTGAGAGAAGAAACAGAGGGGAAGATTGAACGGATTGTAAAGTATATTACAGAATCTTACGGAGCGAAATATACATTTTCTTATGAATATGGATACCGACCAGTTGTAAATGATTATGAAGTTACAGAGCTTATTGAACGCACGGCATTGCAACTTTATGGACGAGACAGGATTGTTCGTTTACAACCAACGATGGCTGGAGAAGATTTTTCAGCATTTTTACAAAAGGCACCAGGGACATTCTTTTTTATCGGAGCAGGAAATAAAGAGAAGGGAATTATATATCCTCATCACCATCCTCGTTTTACGATTGACGAAGATGCACTGCCGATTGGCGTGGAAGTGTTTGTATCATCCATTATGAATTTCATAAATAAAGGAGAATGAGATGAAGAAAATACACGTGCTAGCACTTATTCCCGTTCTTTGTTTAGTAGTTGGACCAGTATTTGCAAATTCGGTCACTCCTTACGTACTAGGGATGCCATTTTTATTATTTTGGGTATTATTATCGGTGCTTATTACCTCTCTTTGTATGGGGGTTGTGTACGTATTCGATCCTGCTAATAAGGGGGATATGGAATGACAGCATTATTTATCATTATTTTATTCTTATTTCTAGCGCTATTTTTAGGTATTCGGGCGCAGCGTGGAAAAGATATGAATTTAGAGCAATGGTCAGTTGGAGGAAGAGGATTTGGAACGATTTTCGTATTTCTCCTTATGGCAGGCGAAATTTATACGACATTCACATTTTTAGGAGGAAGTGGATGGGCGTATAGTAAAGGAGCGCCTACTTTTTATATTTTAGGTTATGGCGCACTAGCTTATATTTTATCGTATTTCTTATTACCGCCAATTTGGAAATATGCGAAAGAACATAACCTTGTTTCACAGCCAGATTTTTTTGCAAAGAAATATAGAAGTAAAGCGCTTGGATTGATTGTTTCAATTGTTGGTGTTGTTTCCATCATCCCATATCTTGTTTTACAGTTGAAGGGATTGGGGATTATCGTTTCAGAAGCTTCTTATGGAAGGGTATCACCTGTTGTTGCAGTATGGATTGGCGCTATTGTTATAACTATATATGTAATGGTTTCAGGTATACATGGATCAGCTTGGACAGCCGCTTTGAAGGACATTATGATCCTGTTTATTGTTATGTTTTTAGGTATATATTTACCGTATCATTATTACGGAGGGTTTCAGCCAATGTTCGAAGCTGTAGAAGCTGCGAAACCAGGATTTTTATCTTTACCTGAAGAAGGGATGAGTATTTCTTGGTTTGTTTCTACTATTATATTAACGGCCCTAGGTTTTTATATGTGGCCTCATACATTTGCTTCTGCTTTCTCTGCTAAAAATGAAAAAGTATTTCGTAAAAATGCGGCAATTATGCCATTGTACTCTTTAGTTTTACTTTTCGTATTTTTTGCAGGGTTTGCTGCTATCCTGCAAGTTCCTGGATTAAAGGGAGCAGATGTAGATCTTTCATTATTCCGTCTTGCTTTACAAACTTTTGATCCTTGGTTTATTGGAATTATTGGTAGTGCTGGGGTATTAACGGCATTAGTTCCAGCATCCATGCTTGTTATGGCCGCGTCTACATTGTTAGCGAAAAATATTTACCGAACGATGATCCCATCTGCTTCAGATAGACAAGTGGCCAAAGTAGCAAAATTATTTGTGCCTGTAGTAACGTTTATAGCAGTTTTATTTACATTTAAAGGAGGAGAAACAATAGGAGCTCTCCTTTTAATGGGATACAGTATTGTAACGCAACTTTTTCCTGCACTTGTATGTAGTTTGTTTCCACGTCAAATTATTACGAAGCAAGGGGCGATTGCAGGAATGGCGATTGGTCTGTTAGTTGTTGCATATATTACTTTATCTGGTTCTACTATAGCTACGATGTTTCCGAGTTTCCCGCAGTATATAAAAGATTTAAACGTAGGTATAATCGCATTATTAATGAATATGATTGTGATGTTTGTAGTGAGTGGGATTACGAAAAGAGTATCTATAAAAACAGACAATATAATAGTAGAAAAATAACCTGTGCACGAGAGCTATCTTTGAAAAGAGATAGCTCTTTTTTGTATATATTTTCTTCTATTAGCGGAATCTAACTAAAAACTTATTGAAAAGGAAGTTAGGTGGGGGAATTGTTAGAGTTAGAAGGTAACTTGTTTGAAGTTATGGAGAAAATAAGAGATGAGTTAGGTTCACCTAATGATTTAACAATTAGAGAAGTTGCTCTTGCTGGCAGTTTAACGCGCTGCGCTGTTATTTTTTTATGTGGGTTAACAGATAAGGATAATGTTTATAAATATGTAGTTCGTACGCTTCAATATGAAGAAATACAAAAAGCAGCAGCTATTGTTCAAACGTTATTGGATCGCTTTATTTCTATCGCAGAAGTCGGTATGAAAACAACATTTCCAGATATTATAAATGCGATTTTAGCGGGAGATACAGTTATATTAATTGATAATATTCAAACGGCTATTGTTGTTAACAGTAGAGCTTGGGAGAAAAGAAGTCTAGAGCCTCCAGTGACAGAAGATTTAATACGTGGACCAAGAGTTGGGTTAAATGAAGATATTAATGTAAATAAAATGTTAATTCGCCGTGGTTTACGTGATCCGAAGTTACGGTTTCAATCTTATATTATGGGGAAACGATCGCAGAAAGAAGTAACCTTAGTATATATAGAAGATATTATTAACCCGTATATTGTAAAAGAACTAGATCGGCGTCTTCAATCCATAGTGACAGATGTCATTTTTGAGACGGGAACGATTGAGCAATTAATTCAAGATAATAATTTGTCACCCTTTCCGCAGTTTTTAAATACGGAAAGGCCTGATAATATTGTGGCTTCATTAGCGAAAGGAAAGGCGGCTATTTTGGTGGATGGATCACCGTTTGCTCTTATAGCTCCACTTGTATTTGTTGATATTTTTCAATCTGTCGAAGATCATTATGAGCGCTGGGTGATTGGAACGTTATTGAGAGTTTTACGGATGGTTTCTGGTATAATGGCAGTTTTGCTACCAGCTATGTATGTAGCACTTGTATCATATCATCAAGGGCTTATCCCATCTAAACTAGCTTATTCTATTGCGGGAGCCAGAGAAGGGGTACCATTTCCGGCATATATTGAAACATTAATGATGGCATTAACGATGGAGTTAATACGAGAAGCGGGAATTAGATTGCCAAAACCGATGGGACAAACAATTGGGATTGTAGGCGGTCTTGTAATTGGGGAAGCGGCGGTGAATGCAGGAATTGTAAACCCGTTCTTAGTTATTATTATTGCAGTTACTGCAATTGCTACATTTTCACTGCCTGTATATAGCATTACAATTACGTTTCGCATTTTACTTTTTGTTTTTGTATTAGCAGCAACTGCTTTTGGATTGTACGGAATCATTTTAGCTCTTATTTCACTTGCGATTCATATTACGAATTTAAAGAGTGTTGGTATTCCTTATACAACGCCTATTGCTCCTGCATTTTATAAAGATTGGAAAGAAGAACTTATTCGTATGCCAAAATCGATGTTGAAAGAGAGACCGGAATATTTACAAACAAAAGATTCTACAATACGTCCAAAGGAGCGAAAATAATTGAAACCATTTGAGTATGGCGATGAAGAGATTGGATCTCGGGAAATTGGGTTTGCGGTATCGTCAACCATTATTGGTATAGGGGCATTGTCTATGCCGAGAGATATTGCTGATCAAACTTTATTTTCGGACGGTTGGATTATTTTACTTTTGGGTGGATTGATATGTGCGGTTTTAGGTTGGTTTGTAACGAGGGTAGCTATTTTATTCCCAAAACAAAACTTTGTTCAATATACGAGTGCGCATTTGACGAAACCTGTTGCATACACAATTAGTAGCATCTTAGTATTAACATTTGCAGCTTTGACAGCATATGAATCGCGAATGATTGCGGTTATTTCACAAACATATTTATTTAGTGATACACCAATACAGCTATTGTCTTTCTTCTTCTTATTGGTTGTTATTTATGGAGTAGCTGGATCGAGAGCGGCTTTATTAAGGTTAAATGTTCTATTCTTGCCAATTGTTTTAATTGCGATAGTGCTTCTTTCTTTATTGAATGTGAACTTAATGGAAATAGATAATTTACTACCGGCTTTTCAAACGAATGTCAGTCAATATGCTGTAGGAGTTAAAAATTCTATTTTTACATTCATCGGATTTGAGGTAGCTCTGTTTTATGCTGTGTTGTTGAACGATAAGACAGCGAAAAAAGCGCCAATGGCAGTTGCAAAAGCGGTGATGGTGAACGTATTGTCATACATTTTAATTTATGTAACTTGTATTAGTGTTTTTACATATATGACAACACGTGGATTGACATATCCAACAATTGAACTAGGAAAAGAAATTGAAATTGGTGGAGGGTTTTTAGAAAGATTTGATGCAATTTTTTTTACTACTTGGATTATTACTATTTATAACACGACAGCAATGTATTATGACGTCGCATCTTTATTATTTTGTGCTATGTTTCCAAAAGTGAAGAAACATATTTTCATTTTTGTGAGTGCCCCGATTATTTTTATGGTGAATATGATACCTAGTAATTTGAAGGAATTGTCAAGTTATGGGACTTATTTAGCTTGGATAGATATGGGGTTTGTCGTGTTAGCGCCTTTGTTAGTTTTTATTGTATATAAAATAAAAAGAAGGAATGGTAAAAATGAAACACCTTCTTAAAATAATAATGGTTATGGTTTTAGCTGGATCTATAAGTGGGTGCTCTGAGTTAGAAGAAATAGAAGAAAGAGGATTTGTAGTAGGTGCAGCTTACGATATTGTAAAGGCAAAGAAAGCAAATCCAATTATGAAAGGGACGTATCAGATGGTACTCCCCAGTAAATTGTCGCAACAAGGTGGACAAGGTGATGGAGATGGCGAAAATTATATTAATGTTAGTGCGAAAGCAGATAGTGTCTTTGAGCAAATCCGAATTATCGCCAAAAAAATTAGTCGTTCATTATTCTTTCCGCATATACAAGTGATTATTTTTTCTAAAGATTTACTAGCGAATCCATATGTTTTGCAAAATACGTTAGATGTATATATTCGCGATCATGAAATGAGAAGGAATATTCGTTTGTTCGTTTCTAAGCAAAATGCAGAAGCTATTTTAAAGCAGAGTGCCAAGCCTGAAAATTTGCCAGCGCAGTATATCGATATGTTAGCTGAACATCCTCCGAAAAATGCCCAAATGATTGAGGCTGCAAGAATTGGTGAAGTCCAGGAAAAGATGATTTCCAATCGGAGTTTTGTATTACCTATTCTCGAACTAACAAAACAAGGGGTACAAATGAACGGGGCAGCGCTGTTTCGCGGGAAGGATAATAAGTGTGTAGGTATTTTGGGGGGGGAAGAAACATTAGGGATGAATTATATAATAGGTAAAAAAATTGGAGGTTTTTTTACCATTCGTAAAAAGGATCAACTTATTACATATGAAATTCATAAGCTGCGTCGGAAAATTAAAGTATCTACAACGAATGCTACAAAACCAAAATTTGATATTCACATATCTCTGGAAGGGACATTGGCGGAGTTGCACTTTAGTGATCATAAAAAGGTGTTGAATGAAAAGCGTTTAGAGAAGGATATTTCGGAGGAAATGGAGAAACGCATCCAAAAATCGATTAAGCTTGTTCAAAAAAAATATAAGGTAGATGTATTAGAATTAGGGGAAGTGTATAAGAGACATAATTATAAAGAGTGGAAAAAAATAAGTAAGAATTGGGATCAAGGTCAGAATTATTTTAGTGATGCTGAAATTACTGTTCATGTTCATCCGATAATTGAACATTCAGGCTCAGCTTTACCGAAGAGAGTGAAATAAGGTGATGAAAGTTGTTTACTGGATTAGGAATTAGTTGCACGATATTAATGGCGGTTCTTCCGGGAACCATATACTTCATCCATAAAAAACTCACAACGTATGGGGCGCAGCCGTGGAAAGAAAAAAAGAAACCTGAATGATTTTCAGGTTTCTTTCGCGCAAAGCATATGTGGAGGGGGATACCTTCTATGTATGCTTTGTTTTTCTCCCGCGTTAATGGGCAGTAAGACTTTTACCTAAAAAATTCGGTGGGAACAAGATGTTAGATAGGAAGTCAACTACCCGTACACGCCTGATTAGTGAGGGCGTGTACAAGCCCCTAATGAGTAAAGTTTCACTTTATACAAGCCCTAACCAATGTACCAATTGTGTAGAGAGGAATGTAACAACAATGGCGATAACGGTAGGGATTGCAAACGATAAGAATGTCCATTTTGCACTTTTTGTTTCTTTATATATGTTAACTAGTGTCGTTCCGCACGGGAAATGAAGAAGGGAGAACAACATTGTGTTTAACGCTGTTAACCAAGTCCAACCGTTTTCTAAGAATAGATTTTTAATCTGATTAAAATCATCTATTTCAGTTAAAGATCCAGTTGATAAGTAAGACATTAATAAAATCGGAATAACAATTTCATTAGCTGGTAGTCCAAGAATGAATGCAGCTAGAATAAAGCCGTCAAGTCCTAACATTTTAGCGAATGGATCTAGGAAGTTTACAAAATACATAAGCAGGCTTGTGTCACCGATGAAAATATTAGCGAGTAACCAAGTTAATGCAGCCGCAGGAGCAGCTACAACTATAGCTCGTTTTAAAACATAGATGGATTTATCGAGTGTTGCACGTACAATTGTATTCCAAATTTTTGGCTTACGGTACGGTGGTAACTCAAGTGTGTAGTGAGTTGGAACGCCTTTTAAAGCTGTTTTCGATAGTACCCAAGAAACGGTTAACGTCATAATAACACCAATTACAACCATTCCAACTACAACGCCAGCGGTAACAAATGTTTGCATACTACCTGTATAACCAGCAGCCATAAATAGTGAAGCCATTAAAATTAACGTAGGCCAGCGACCGTTACATGGAACGAAGTTGTTTGTTAAGATAGCAAGCATACGTTCACGTGGCGATTCGATAATACGCGTTGACATAATAGCAGCTGCATTACAACCGAATCCCATTGCCATTGTTAAAGATTGTTTACCATGAGCACCAGATCGCTTAAATAAACGATCCATATTAAACGCAACACGTGGTAAGTATCCGTAGTTTTCTAATAGTGCGAACATAGGGAAAAAGATTGCCATAGGTGGTAACATAACGCTAATAACAGCACCGATACCACGGAATAAACCAAGTATTAAAATACCATGTAACCATTCAGGTGAATGCATTGCTTGGAACCAAGATGTTAAATATCCTTCGACCCATCCAAAGAACTCAGCAATCATATCAGATGGTACGTTAGCGCCTGCAATTGTAAGATAAAAGATAATAGATAAAATGCCTAGCATAATTGGAAATCCCCAAATTGGAGATGTGAAAATTTTATCTAGTTTTTCAGAACGATACAATTTATCAGTATTTGTATATTGAACAGATTCTTTACATATGCTTGCAGATGTTCGGTAAATATCTCCGACAATATCATCTCGTATATCTTCTTTTGATAGTGTTTGTGCATGTTGAATAATATAGTCCAATGGAAGAGCTTTACTGGCTGAGTGAGATTCCATTTATTACGACCTCCCTTACAAGTGGTTCATTATGGTGTTTTTGAAGTGTAGTTAAGAAATTTTTATCCCCATCTAATATACGTAACGCAATCCAGCGTGCTGGGTACACATCACCGAACACTTTATAAATTTGTGGTTCTAATTCCTGAATCATATTTTCGATTTTTTCGCTGTAAGTAATTTTAATTGGTGTTGGAATTATTTTTTTATTTGCTACTTTAGCGATGACATTTAGTAAATGCCCGATACCAATTCGGTTTCGAGCTGAAATCTTTACTACCGGTACACCGAGTGATGTTGCTAATTTCTTTTCATCAATAACGATGCCTTTTTTCTCAGCTTCATCAATTAAGTTAATACAAATAACTACGTTGCTCGTCATTTCCATCACTTGGAGTGCTAAATTTAAATTTCTCTCCATAGCAGTTCCGTCTATAACAACTACAGTGACTTCTGGCTTTTCAAAGATAATATAATCTCTCGCCACTTCTTCATCCGCAGAATTTGAATATAGTGAGTAAGTTCCAGGTAAATCTATTAATGTATATTTATTTCCGTTATGTTCATATTCCCCTTCGGCCTTTAAAACAGTTTTTCCCGTCCAGTTTCCAGTATGTTGTTTTAAGCCTGTTAAAGTATTAAATAATGTACTTTTCCCGGTATTCGGGTTGCCAGCTAAAGCAATACGGTGGTTGCTCATCTGAAATCATCTCCTATTAATACCCCGAAAATAAGGGAGCTTTCTTCTTTACGCAGTGCAATAGTTGTATTGCTTACTTGATAAGCGACCGGATCTCCAAGTGGACTGCGCTGTAATACTTTAATCGTTGCCCCAGGGATAAACCCTAGATCTAATAAACGTCGTTTCATAGTTCCTTCTAATTGTATCTTCTCAATTTGTACAAACTCTCCTGTTTTAAATGCAGAAAGTGGTCTTGTATTAGCCGATACCATAAAAGTTACCTCATCTCTATATTGTTAGTTTAAGTTTAAAAAGTTTCCTTAGGTAAACTTTTTGCTACTAATATAGTAGACTACATTGAATGATGCTGTCAATTAGTACTTTAAAAATATTCAATTATTTTTAGAATTGTTCCAATTTATTTAGTTGTACTAAAAAAAAATACTGAAATTCTGTTTAATGTAAATAAAATGAGATTGTAAAAGTTAAAAATATAGTGGATTTGTAAATGTATTTTTAACTAAAAGGTGAAAAGAAAGAAAAACATTTACATTGAGTTTACATTATTAAGAATAAATTTACATTACAGCTCGTTTAGTGTGGATTTTGTTGGGTTCTGTAACTACAAATGTTGGGATTCCTAGCTTTTTAGGATTATTATCGCCATTTACTTAAAATTAAAAATTGCTTAACACTCACATAATATTGTTGTCCTACAATGAATTTGTGTTCGAAAAAAGTAGACGAATGTGAAAAGTGATAATCCAAATGGGGGTACAAGACATGGTTATGAAAAAGGGTATTAAATTTTCTTTAGCAGCTTTAGTGGTAGCAGGAGCATTAGTTGGATGTGGGAAAGCAGAAGATACAGCTAGTAAAGATAATGCTAAAGGAAGCGATAATGCAAAACAAGAATTGTCAGGTACGATTGCAGCTGCAGGTTCTACAGCGCTTCAACCTCTTGCAGAGGAAGCTGGAAAGAAATTCATGGAGAAAAATTCAAAAGTTTCTATTCAAGTTCAAGGTGGCGGTAGTGGAACAGGGATTAACCAAGTAGCATCTGGTGCAGTACAAATTGGTAATTCGGATGTTCCATCTGGAGATAAAATAAAAGATGCTGATAAAGCAAAAGAATTAGTAGATAACAAAGTTGCGGGTATCGCATTCGCGCTTGTCGTAAATAAAGATGTAAAAGTTGATAACTTAACAGTACAACAAGTACAAGATATCTTCACTGGAAAAGTAACGAATTGGAAAGAGGTTGGCGGGAAAGACGAAAAAATCAACGTAATTAACCGTCCAGCTTCATCTGGTACACGTGCTACTTTTGAAAAGACAGTGATGAAAGACGCGAAAATTAATGATGGAACTGGTACGACACAAGATTCTAATGGTGCTGTAGAGCAAGCGATTAACTCTACTCCAGGTTCAGTGAGTTACTTAGCAATGTCTTACATGGTTGGTGAGAAAAAAGGCGCGCTACAAACGGTTAAAATTGATGGATCTGAACCAAAAGTTGAGAACATCGCTACTGGTAAATATCCATTCTGGTCTTACGAGTACATGGTAACAAAAGGTGAGGCAAAAGAAGCAACAAAAGCTTACATTGACTATGTAAAAGGTAAAGATTTCGAAAAGCAAGTAGAAGATATGGGTTACATTCCGATGTCTAAATTAAATAAGTAATAAAATTTATGGGGCTGGCTGCAAGGTCAGTCCTGTTCATTTCAATTTATGAAGTGGGGTCTGTCCTGTGATGAAGGGGAAAAAACAAATAAATTACGTAAAGAGTGAATATATAGGAAGATCACTCGTTACGTTTTGTGGTATTTTTATTGTTTTAGTTACATTAGCTATTATTGCGTTTATTTGTGGTAAAGGAATTCAATCTTTTACGCAAAGTGGTATCTCATTTACTGAGGTATTAACATCGACAAAATGGAATCCGAATGCTGACGAAGGAACCTTCGGAGCTGTAATTTTTATTATAGGTTCAACATTGGTTTCGATAGGTGCAGTTATTATTAGTGCGCCAATTGCTATAGCTCTTGCTATATTCATGAATTTAATTTCGCCGAAGTTCGGAAATAAAGTATTGAAGCCTGTTTTAGAACTATTAGTTGGTATTCCTTCAGTTGTATACGGATTATTAGGGGTTACGATTTTAGTGCCACTATTACGTGATTCGTTTGGAGGAGTGGGCTTTAGTTTAATTGCGGGTATTATTGTCCTAAGTATTATGATATTACCTACTATTGCTAGTATCGCTTCTGATGCAATACGCTCTGTTCCATTTGATTATTTAGAAGCTTCTTATGGTCTAGGATCAACGAAATGGCAAGCGATTAGTCGAGTGATTGTTCCTGCTGCAAAACAGGGGATTTTAACAGGTATAGTTTTAGGATTAGCGCGTGCTTTTGGTGAAGCGTTAGCGGTTCAAATGGTAATCGGGAACACGATTAAATTACCAGAAGGAATATATAGTCCAACAGCAACGTTAACGGGTATTCTGACAATGGATATGACGAATACATTGAACGGAACGGCTTGGAACAATGCGCTATGGACATTAGCGATGATTTTGCTTGTTATTTCATTCCTGTTTATTTTAGTAATTCGAGCGATTGGTCAAAGAGGTGAGCGATAATAATGAATGCAAGAACGGTAAATAAAGTTTGGACAGGTATCTTTTATGCGGTTGCGGCTTTAGTTGTAGCTTTACTAGTGTTCTTAGTGTTTGAAATTTTACAAAAGGGATGGGGATTTTGGGATCCTAATTTCTTGTTTGGAGAACCAAGCAATACAAGAGCTGGTGGTGGGATTGGTCCGCAGTTATTCAATTCCTTCTATATGCTTGTTATAACGCTTATTATATCTATTCCTCTTGGATTAGGTGCTGGAATATATTTAGCGGAGTATGCAAAACAAGGTCGATTTTTAAGTTTTGTTCGTTTATGTATTGAAACAATGGCGTCTTTACCTTCTATTGTTGTTGGTTTATTCGGTTTGTTAGTGTTCGTTACAATGACAGGCTGGGGATACACGGTAATGGGTGGTGCTTTAGCTTTAACTATTTTAAACTTACCAGGTTTAACGCGTGTTTGTGAAAATGCGATTTCAGAAGTTCCTCATAATGTAAAAGAGGCGAGTCTTGGATTAGGTGCGACAAAGTGGCAAACGATCGCGCGTATTATTATCCCGTCGTCATTACCGCAAATTATTACAGGTGTTATTTTAGCGGCTGGCCGTATATTTGGTGAAGCAGCGGCATTAATTTACACAGCGGGTTTAACATCTCCAATTTTAAATTCAGCAGCGGACTTCTCAAGTCCTGCGCATCCTTTAAATCCATTTAGACCAGCTGAAACGTTAGCGGTTCATATTTGGAAGTTGAATTCTGAAGGGATTATCCCGGATGCGAAGTTGATTGCGACAAAATCTGCAGCTGTATTAATTATTATGGTATTACTATTCAATGTTATTTCACGCTTGATAGCATCTGTATTGCATAAGCGTTTTACAGGAACGAAAAGAAAAAGTAAAACGACGAAGAAGGTAAAAGCGGCATAAGTTATAAAGAAGAACTCTCTATTTATAAGTAGGGGGTTCTTTTTGTATTTTAATATAGAAGAAATGGATATAAAGGGGGGAGTAAAAGACCTTCAAATAACGAATATCTTATTGTAGACTTTGGTCAACCTATAGAGCGATATGCGCAAAAGAAGGATGGATTATATGGGTAGGTAAAGAAACGGCGTTATCTTCATTCGTGAAGATAACGCCTTTTTACTTTAAATATCAGGTGTTTCTGTAGAAGTACTGATTTTTCTGCGTGAACGTCTTTTTCTACCGATTTTATCCAGTAATTCGTACATAACAGGAACGACTACTAATGTAAGAACAGTTGAAACTGCCAAACCGCCGATTACAACAACTGCCAAACTTTTTGATACCATACTCCCTGCTTGAGATTGACCGAATAGGAGAGGAAGCATAGCAACGATTGTTGTTACAGCTGTCATAATAATTGGACGAAGTCTCGTGGACCCAGCTTCTAGTAAGGCGTCCCTTGTTTCCATGCCATTTTCTCGATTTTGTTGCACTCTTTCTATTAATACAATTGCATTTGTGACGACAATCCCAATTAACATTAATGCGCCAATTAAAGAATTTATATCGACAGGTGTTCTTGAAATGATTAATCCTAAAATACCACCGACAGCAGCTAATGGTAAGGAGAATAAAATTGCAAAAGGAGCACGCGCTTGCCCAAAGGTGATAACCATAATTAAATATACAATCCCAATTGCAATCCCCATGATTTTGAATAAATCTGTGAAGTTCTCTTGCATAGATTCAGTGGCGCCGGCGATATTTACTTTTGCTCCACTAGGTAAATCTAAGTTGGTTATCGCATTGTTTACTTCTGCGCTTACTTTACTTAAATCTTCACTTGAGGCTTCAGCAGTAATTTGAATTGTTTCTTTTCCGTCTTTATGGAAAATTTCTGTTTGAAGTTGTTTTTCTGAAATAGTTGCAATGTCCTTTAAAGGAATTGGTCCGTTAATAGGTGACAGTATGTTTGCGTTTAAAATATCTGTTTGTTTATTAATATTTTCTTTTTTGTGCTCTATCATAATAGTAGTTTTTTCATTGTTAATTGAAATTTCACCAATAGGCGATTTCTTCATAAGGAATGCTACTTGTTGTGCTGCTAATTCTGGGGTTAAACCTAATTGTTCGGCTTTTGTTTGATCAATATGAATTTGCCATTCTTTCTTAGAGTCTTCTAAATTCGTTTTTACTTTAGAGAGAGCATCCATACTCTTTAGTTTTGTTTCGACGATGTTAGCGGCTTTTTTTAGATTCGTTTCGTTAGTAGCAGTTACGTTAAATTGTAAATTGTTACCCCCACCAGAGCTTGAATAACTCGTTTTTATATAATCAAGTTCGGCAGGTTCAAAAGATTTATGATCTTTCTTTAAGTCTTTAATATATTGGTCGATATTAGACCCCTTTTTGAAGACTACAAATATACTGGCAAGATTATTTTTAGTCGTTTGCCCCCATTGTGCATCTTCTGCGCTAGATCCCATTCGTAAAATAACATCTGTTACATCAGGATTAGAGAGTAGTTTCTTTTCGAAGTCAAAGGCTTTTTGTTTTTGAGATTCAGAATTATAATCAGCTGGAAACGTCATATTAACGGATAACATTGTATCATCTTCGGACTTTATGTTCGATTTTGGTAGTAATATATATGCAGCGATTGATCCCGCAAATAATAAAAATGAAGTTAGTAGAATAATAAATTTATGAGAAAGAGCCCACTTTAATGTAGCTACATATCGTGGTGAAGAGCTCGGCTTGCGATGCTTTGTTTTTTTGAGTAGTAAAAAAGCCATAAGTGGAACAACTGTTAATGCGACGATTAAAGAAGAAAGGATTGAATATACAACTGCTAATACCATAGGTAACATTAATTTTCCGATTACTCCTGATACGAGGCCGATAGGTAAAAAAACAGCGACCGTTGTTAAAGTAGAAGAAGTGATTGCGACGGCAACCTCTTTCGTTGCATCGATAATAATATCTTTAGAGAAAGGTTCCTTTTGTAAACGGCGAAAAATATTTTCAATGACAACGATACTATCATCGACGAGACGTCCAACTGCAACTGCTAAGCCACCGAGAGTTAAAATGTTAAGTGTGATGTTAGATTGGTGTAGTAAAAAGAGTGTTAATAAAATAGATAATGGAATACTGACAACAGCGATGAGTGTCGTTCGGAAGTTACGCAAAAAGATTAAGATAATTAGAGTAGCGGCGATTGCGCCAAGGATTAC